>CALKHY010000066.1 GCA_937988795.1 uncultured Candidatus Saccharibacteria bacterium | reverse complement strand
AAGAAAATGCGTTCGCCCGGCTGCATGCCGCGCTCGTAGCCGTCTGCCTCGCTGCCGATGTCAGCGGTTTTGGCGTCAATATTTTTTTCAGCAAAAATTTTTTGCCAAATTTCAGCGCTTTCAGTATCTTTGGGAATGCCGTTCTTTTCGTCGCCGATAAAGCAGGTGACGTACAGCTTGTTCGGATCAAGTCCCACAATATCCGTCAGGAACTCAAAGAACCACGGCAGCTGCTCTTTCTTAAAGTAATCGCCAAGACTCCAATTGCCGAGCATTTCAAAGAACGTAGTGTGACGGTTGTCGCCGACTTCTTCGATGTCCTGGGCGCGCAAACAGGTCTGGGAGTTGGCGAGACGCTTGCCCTTGGGATGCTCTTCGCCCAAAAGGTACGGGATGAGCGGCTGCATGCCGCTGCCGGTAAACAGCGTGGTCGGGTCATTCTGCGGTACCAAGAGCGCACGCGGAATTACGACATGTCCATTTTTTTTGCAAAACTCTAAGTAGGCGTTACGGATTTGTTGGGCATTCATATCGCCCTTTATTTTAACAGATCCAAAAGAGTACTGCGAGTTTTTTGCGGCTATTCCCGCAGCGACAGTTCGCCAAGCAACCGATCCAGTATGTTATCCATTCTTTCCTTGCTGTGCATCATGGATGCTTCAGCTGCGCGCCGCTGCGTTTCCATATCCTCCAAATTGGCAATCTGAGAGGTCGCAACGCCGAAAGACAGCGTGATGATATTGCGCAGTTCGGTGATTGCCTCACCATTGATATACAAAATATGGTACGGGTGCTCACCGGCAGCGCGCTCGGCTTGCGACAGCTGCATTTTCCTGGCCTCTACTTTCAAGCGTTTGTCTGATTGGTTAATGCCGTTGATCTTCGCGACTATGGCATTAAGGAGGTCATAGTATTGACTGCTTGTAACCTTTTCGTACTGTTCGCAGGCGATACGATTAATCAGATTATGGGCTTCCATCAGGGCTTCTATTTCCAGGACAACCCCAAACTCATCTCCGCCATGACGAAAAATAATGGGCGCATTAGACTCTCGGAACAGGTCGGAAATCAGCCATGCCGCCTCGACAATCGTGGCGTCGCCGATGTGGTGGCCAAGGTGGTTGTTAATCCACCGAAACCTGTTGCCATCGCAATACACCTGCGTCAGCATAAGCGGCTCCAGCGCCTTTCCATTCCTGTCGCGGCGGACAGGGTCGTCGGTAACTCCATACAACTCTGCCATCCGCCGTACAAAACCCCTCCGGTTGGCAGCGCCGGTCAGAAAATCCGTGCCAGCGCGCTCCTGCTCGATGCGGAAGGCGGCGTAATGCTCGGCTTCATCAAGCGTCCGCCGGACAATCTGGCGCCCCAACAGCAATCCCAACTGGCGGAATCTATTCCATTCTCCATACTGATGCTGCTCAATTACTGAATCAGAATTGGGATTGAACGGGTTTTGTTTGCCGATCGTGCTAAGTAGCTCCATCAAGAAATTGAGGTCCTCGTGGTCGCTTTCGCGAATGTCAGGATGCAGGCCAAGCTGCGCGGCCACATAATGCTCTGTGTTTAGGTAGCGTTCGCTTTCCGGATCCAACTCAGCCAGGGCGCCAAACCATTGCTCCGCCCATGCCGTTACATCAACATTGCGGTAATCATGTAGCGGACGATATTCGGGGGTATATGCAGCGCCTGCGTCTTCTTTAATCTCACTAGTCACAACATACAGACTGGCAAAAGTTGCAAGCGAAAACAGCAAAAAATGCGACAATGCTCTAATCTCACAGTGGTTGTATTTATTACTGTCACGTCCGCCAACCAGCGACATAATACCCGTTTAGTATGGAGCGACCCGCCACACCCCAGGACAGGTTGTGTTTGTATGGCCAATTTAAACTCCGGGACGATGGCAAGCCATTGCCGGAGAGTGTCATAGATAATGCGTTGCAAGGGCGCTTGCGGCAAGCCTATGCGCCTTCCCTGGGGTACTTTGGGGTCTGTGCGTTATGTCGGGCGTCATTGTGGGTCAATTATGACCTCCGGCTCAGGCGCCCCAATAAATGTACTGACGACATGCCAAATATGCAGAACGCGCCACGGCCGCCAGGGCAGAGATCAGGAGAATAGACTCGTTTAACGTATTTCAACAGACGGCCGCACATCGCCGCGCAGCTCGAGCAATCTGCGCAAAAGGCTTTTTAGCAACCGGCTGGTGATCTGCCCATCTTGCAGCTTATCGACAAACTCACTCAAGGCCGGCATAGCACCTATGTCGACAAGTTCCTGACGGGCAAAACTTACGGCAGCCACAACTTTTACCAGTTTTCGGGCAAGCTTGCGGCCGTACATGTTTTTGTCGGCCCACCGTTTTACCGTGTCACTCCTTTCTATTGCGGGGTCGCCCGTCGCAACACCAATGGAAGCGCCCGGGTCCGGCTTCTGGGCGTCCTCGTCTTGACGCCATGCTTCTTCGTTCCATTTTTCATCAGCGTACCGCTTCATTACTTCATCGAGCACCGCCTCGAGCCGTTGCGCGAACCTCATAGCGCGCTGCGCGACGATCAGGCGCGCTTTATCCCTCCACTGATCCTCCGGTAATATGCTACGCAATCTCTCGACATCTTCTTGGGGCCACGTCGACATGTCCTCCGGCTCTTCAGTGCTGTCAACCTCCATGGCAAACACAACAGCAAATTCGTCCCCGCCCGACCGGGAACCAACAACCTGATCACCCCTTCGGATATGAGTGCCGATCGTCTGGCCGACGATCTTCAAAAGTTCGTCGCCGCTGTCATGCCCGTACCTGTCGTTCATGGTCTTAAATTCATCGAGGTCAATGAGCAGAAACGATATAAGCCGCTTTTTGCCTGCTGATACCTCTTCGTTGCACCAGTCGTACAGTATGTCAAGTTTTTCGTCCAGGCCGGCACGGTTCAATAGTTGCGTAAGCGAGTCTACGCCAGGATCTGGCCGCCGCTTATCTGTGCGCCCCGGCTGAGGTTGCCAGTCCGGATGTTCCCTGCTCCACGCCTCGTGCTCGGCATACGCTTGCTCTAAAGCTGCTTTTGAATATTCAATAAAATAGTGCAACAGTTCGCCCCTTGGCGTGTTGCCGGACACCCTGTTGGTTGTGATTGCTCGCGCTTTCTTTCGCGACACTTCCTCGGGTTCGGGGTTTTGAGCATCCCGCAATACTGCCAAAACCCTCTCTTCGGCCGACAGACCTGCGTAGCCCAAACATCACTCTACCCTGTTGAATGCTGCAAAGTCCTCACGCTTCGTCGGTGTGGACAACGCAACGATGCCGGGAACATTCTCGGGCCATGCAGTAACCAAAACAGCAGATTCGGGACTCTCGCTCATGGCAGCACTGTTTGAGTAAGCACTCAAATACTATACCGCAAACACTACCACAGATCGTAAGATTTTGCACATACACCAAAAAGGCCGGTAGGTATGATGGGTGGCATGAGCGCCGAGCGGCAAAGAATTACACTTACCGGAGCCAGCAAGGAAGATCCCGTATCGCGCGGTGTATGTGAGGGCGTCCCAACGGGCGTTGAGCTAACCCAAGAGGATTTATACCAGGCCGCGCAGACCTTTGGCGACAAGGCGGAGTGGGGGCATGCTACGAGCAACGGACTGTTCATAGGCTGCACGCTCTGCGGTCAAACTGTTCAGCTGACAGTCGGCGATAAAGTTGAACGGGACCGATTCTGCGAGGCAGCCATTGCTGCGCGCAACGCCACCAAACAGACAGAACCGACAATCCCCGAACAGGCCAAGCCGATCGATTAGACCACTAAGCCACTGCCGACAACGCGGTCGCCCTCGTAAACAACCGTGGACTGGCCGGGAGTGAGGGCGCGGACTTCGTCTTTGATCTTGATGTGCCAGTTACCGTTGCCCAGTTTCTTGATCTCGGCCACGTCATGCAGTTCGGCACGGTAACGAGTGCGCGCCTGGTATTTAGTGGGCGTCTGCTCATCCGGTTCGCCGTTAATCCAGTGAACGCTTGTTATAGTGATCTCGCTATTCCAAAGGCGCTTATCCTGAAGATCAGTGGTTACGTATACCTCATTTTTCTCCATATCCTTGCCGACGACGTAGTACGGCAGGCCGCCACCGATGCCTAGACCCTGGCGCTGGCCAATGGTGTAAAACAGCGCGCCATCGTGCTGACCGATGACGTTGCCATGCTGGTCGATAATGTCGCCAGGTTTGGAATCCACAAACTGCTTGAGGAAATCTTTAATGCCTACTTTGCCGACAAAACAAATGCCCTGACTGTCTTTCTTTTCGGCCGTGGCCAGCCCGAATTTGCGTGCCAGCTCGCGGGTTTGTTTTTTGGTCAGCTCGCCGATCGGCATGAGTGTCTTCCGGAGGGCGTCTTCGGTAACGCGACACAAGAAGTACGACTGGTCTTTTTCGGGATCAACACCAGCGAACAATTGACCGTCCTTCACGCGGGCATAGTGGCCGGTGGCAATAAGGTCGGCACCGTCAGCAAGCGCGGCGTTCAGGAACAGCTTAAACTTGACCTCCTGGTTACACATGATGTCGGGGTTCGGCGTACGACCAGCCTTGTACTCCTCGATCATGTAATCGACAACTTTCTGCCGGTATTCCTTCTGGAAATCAAAAACCTTGAATGGGATGTCGAGCTGCGTTGCCACCCGCTTGGCATCCTGGTAATCCTGCTTCCAGGGGCAGATCATGCCGGGCAGGTCCTGCGTCCAGTTCTTCATGTATACGCCCGTGACGTCATAGCCCTGCTCTTTCAAGAGGGCCGCCGCAACGGAGCTGTCCACTCCGCCGCTCATACCGACGTATACTTTCTTTGCCATAACCTTACTATTTTATCAAATTTTGACTATCTCGTCATTCCTGAGCCGTACAACGGAAATTAAAAAGCTGCCACACCAGTGGCAGCTTTGGAATTGAGAGAGATTAATACCGGCGGCGGGCAGAGCGAAGGATGCGGCGCTTGTAAGAGCGGAGGAACAACCAGATGCCAACAATTATGGCGATCAGGAGTAGTAAACCCCCTACCGCGCCAAGGATATAAAGTGTCGGAATGATCCAAATGGTCTTTTCTACGTTGATAGTTTGGCCTTGTGTACCATAACCGAATGTACCGATTATCTTGTATTTGCCGAACTTGCCCAAATTCTCTAGCGGAACCTCCCAGCGGCGGGCACTGTTAGGTAGCACCTCGCCTTTGGGATCCTTCTGGTTGAACTTGTAGTCGTATATGACTTCTTTGCCTTTTTGTACGACAATCTGACCGAATGGCGCAACGTGCACGTTACCCTTGTTCTCGAAGCGTAGCAAAAGTTCCAGATTGTCCGGGGTGCGGAAATTGCTGCCAGAACTGCCGTTCTGGCGTACGTCGAAGTTAGTCAGCACCAACTCTTCGACAACCGGGCCCGGCACCCTCAGGAGGATAAGCGAGGCTACGCTGGCGTTAAGATCAACCGGCTGACCACTGCTAGTGGCCGGCGCAAAGCGGATGACGCCGTAGTAACCGCCGGCCATGGCGTCGGCGGGCACTTCAATTTGCACTTCTACCTTGCGAGTCTCGCCGGGGCCGAGTGTGATATTCTCGATCGGCTTCATGAACCGCTTCAGGCTGTGGCTCGGCGCGTAGCTGTTTTCGTCCAGAATAATGCTGGGTGTACCCTTTTCGTCGCCGGCCACAAAGTCGTTGGCGATAGCCCTTAGGATGACCGCGTCGTCTGATATGTTTGTCACCAGGACTTCGACCGTGCCGCTCTCGCCAGCCTCGATGGTAATGTCCGTGCGCAGCGGCGAAATCTTCATACTATTGGCCTTGTTGGCGATCGAGTTTGAGTCCGACGATGCGTCGGCCGCAAACACCATCCCACCCAGCTGGCCGCCAGCAAGCATCAAAATACTAATAGCTACCAAAAGGCAGTTACGTATTTTAGCTAGTTTCACCTTATATTCCCCTCTCTTGTCTTTGTTAATAATAGTAGCAAATAGAGGCAATAATTACAAAATCCCCCGCGTTTTAAAGCGCGGGGGATTTTTGTGGCACTTGGTTGACTGATCGCCTGTGCTTTTTAGAATGTGCCTACTGCAACCATGTTCAGTGTGGCGCCGTATGCACCAGCAGGTGTGTTGTTGTTGGCGCTTGCACCGAAGGTGATTTCTACGTTCATGTTGTCCACTGAGCCCTCGGCTTGCAGCAGCGGGCTACCGTAGGTGCTGGTTACGCCAGTTGCGTCGCCTTCGGCGTAGTCGATGAAGTAATTGGTGTCACCGTAACCGCTACCGTCCGCAACCCCGAAGTTTCCTGTGCCTGAACCAGGGTTGCCATTAGTCAGCGGAGCTGCTTGGGCTGCCCCAACTTTTAGACCAAACTTCGCATCACCCGGGTTGATTGTGGATACAGAGTTGGTTTGCGGCGCAATGTGGCACTCATCTGTATCGCCATTTAAGTACAGACCGCCACAACCCAGGGCATCGCTCTTCAGGTTAACCACAACACCGCCGGATGCGTTGCTTGAGAGCTGCGCAAAGATCGAAGCGGTGCTTACAGCGTTAGAGACGAGTGCAAACACACCTTCAGCTTGCTCTTCACCAAGGACTACGTTCGGGGCGGTCACACAACCTTCGTCTACCGGGCCCCCTCCTGGATCACAATTGACTTCATCAATACCACAGTTGACACTGGGTTCATCACCCGAGACACAGAAGATCATGCTCTCTAGAACGTAGCCGCTTACACCAATGCCGGCGGTAGCGGCCAGGGCGACCGAACCAGCGTCAGCGTATGCACCCACCTCTTCTTCATCGACGTAGGTGTCAAAATCTCCTTTGTCAGCGTAAGTGGTGATGCGTGCATAAAAGACACCTACGTCTGACGGGTTTGTAATACCGTTGAGCGTCAGCTCTATAGTAGCACCTGCCGTGGTTGCAGTGCCCGCAGTCCATTCTATGTGGTTGCCCGTACCCGAAATGGAACCGTCGGATGCCGGGTCAGAATCGTTATACTTCACATCGGCAAGTGTCAAGCTACCGCCAGGATTTACATTCAAGCCAGCCGGAGCATCACATGAATCTCCGATCACTGCCGTATTGGAACAGAAGTCGATAATAACGCCACCCTCGTTATCTTGGTCCGCCCCAATAACGGTCGGTGCCGTAAACTTAACTTTGTATGACACGCCTGTAGCACCGACAGCAGACGTGCTCATGGTTATGCTGCGGTCTGTTAATAATTCCGCAGATGCGAATGCCGGCACAACGGCGGGCGCCGCCATGCCCAGCAATAATCCCAGGGAAGCCAGGCTGTAGCCAGCCCGTCTATCCAGCAACTTTTTTAGTTTCATTGCTTTGTTACCCTCTTTTTTTATTTTTGATAATACACTTCCAGTTTTAACACGCTCATGTTTGCGAGTGCAAGACTTTTTTGTTGATCATCTTGACAAGTTTTCCACATTTTCACCTCTGATATTTCAAAAAACCAAAAAAACTCTTGACGAGTTATCCACATCATCAACGCCCTCCCTGTAACTCACCCCTGTACCACTTCCGGCTCAACCCAGACCAATCACCACCATTCCCGCGCAAGCGGAATCCAGTAAGCAAGTAACCGCCCGATTAGGGCGACTGCCACTGCCGGAATGACGGTGACTAGAAGCTGGTTACAACTCCCGGTATTGCTCAACCTCTTTTTCGATCTTCCGACGCAGGCTAAACATCTGACTCTGACGACCAAGCCAAAATGCAATCGGCATCAACGCCATGACCACAGCCGCGGGCCACCAGATCACCCTGGTAATCGTTATGGCGTTCTTCTCAGCCACCGGCTCTGTTTCGACCGGCTGACCGTTAGCAATAGCAATCACCTGCAGGAATGCACTGACGCCATTTACATCTGTCACCTTAATCGTTACACGGTAAATACCTGCGCGCTTGTATACATGGGATATTTCTACCTCGCCAGCCACCGGCACACTCTTGAGGTCGGGATCGCTGTCGTCGCCCCAGTTAATGCTGAATGCGTACGGACCGGTACCGCCCGAAAGCTGCAACGGCCAAGTGAGCACCTGCCCTGGATTGGCGGCGCGGCGGCCGTAGTTGCTGGTAAGTGTAATGAGCGTACCGAATGCCTCGAAGTTGGCATTGTTGAAGGTAACGGTAACGGTGTTGCTAACCGGACTGGCCTGACCCAGCTCGTCGTACTGTATGGCGGTAATGTCGTTTTGGCCGGCAAACAGGCTGATGAGCAGGCTGAAGCTGCCGCCCTCACAAATATCCGCGCCGACCATCACACCGTTGTTGTATACCTGAATATTCAGGCCGTCCTCACACAAACCGCTCACCGTAATCGGCGATTCGCTGAACGACGCACCGCCGGCCGGCGTGGTAATGACCGGCGCATTCTCGGGCGGTGGCTTTGGCTTGGTGGCCTCCAGGCCGTAGGAGCCCACGCCGGGCTCAGGCGTTGGCAACGGGTTGATCGTGGCCGCACTTGCCTGTACACCCACTCCCCAAAGCATGATCACTGAGAGACAAGCGGCTGCAAGCGGCCCGAAGAAGTATTTGCTGCCAATTCGTCCCGAAACCCTCATAGCTTATGTTTATTTTACCCATTCGTACGACAAATCACAAAACCGAGAGTGATTTCTGGCCCACCCTAGCGGCCGCCGCGCCTGCGGGGCTTGTAGGTGCCGTTCGCAATGGCGCGCAGTTTCTGCTGCAGGCGCCAGATACCGTAAGCCAGCAGGGCAAGTAGCGCGGCAAGAATCACCAAGAACCACCACGGCAGAATCCAGAATGTCGCCGTCGCAATAATTTCGCGGGTTTGGTTGCCGTTTTGCCCATAATAGACATTCAACTCGGCAGTATAACGGCCCGGCCACAGCTTGGGATCTACACAAGCGGTGTTTTTGCTCTTGCCGCCCAGGAACTCTACCTCCTGCTGCACAGTGCGGATGCATTGCGCAAAGAGCCGCGTCTGCCCGATGAGCGTCAGCGATGAGTTGGGGTTGGCCTTTATATCGGCCACTTCCTTGCCGAACATGTTTTTGACGACGATGTTGCCGGCAGGCGCCTCAAATACGTTACCCTCGTTCTTCACGGTAAACGCCACCATTTTGGGCGAGCCCATCGTGGCGATAAAGATATATTTGCCGGTTACACCGTTATCCTCGGAAGCGTAAGCGCCGAATTTCTGCAGTGTTAGCTTCTCATTAACAATACCGGGTACAGAAACAAACACCAGTGTCACACCAGAGGCATTCAAACCCACATTACCCCCGTTGCTACCGCCGGCCTGGTACATAATGGCGCTATAATAACTGCCTGCGCCAAGGTTTTCGGGGATCTTAATGCTGTAATCAACAGAAACCCTCTTGCCAGGCGGGACTTCAACAGTTTCTGGCAAGGTTGTAAACGGTCTAAGCGACCATGGAGTCTGCGGCAAGTCAGCAGAAATATGTAGTTTTGGTGTACCGGACTCATCGTAGAAAGAAAAATCGATCATCCGTAGTGTCACTGTCAACTTATTGTCATGATCCAAGTTGCCAATGATTAGAGTATCGGTGATCGTCTCACCTGGCTTAATAGTATAGTTTTTGCGCGGCGTGATACTCAGTCCGGACGACTTACCCACCTCACCGGTATCGACATCCTCGGCGTGTGCGGCAGGCGGCAATGCGCCAATTGCCACGCCAAGCAGTATCAACGCGACACCTAGATATCCCGCAAATCGTTTCATTGATATATGCCCCTCAACTTACTTTCTCTTTGTTTAGCTTATAACTATAAGCATTATTGTACCATTAGAACAAACCAGTGCAAACGTAAGTGAGTGTTGTGGTATATACACCCGGCCTCAAATCGGGTGCGCTGTTGACGATATAGCTAACGGTGAAGCGGCGGACAAGGCTGACGTTGGGGGCGGTGGCAACTATATCGCCATCCATAAACTTAAAGAGGTTAGGCGTCGCATAATCGGGCGCCACAACAGCATTTATGGATTCGCCGTCGGGATCCTGACCCACGAGCGGGTCGGTGTTGGCAACCAGGTTAATACCAAACTGGTTTTGCCCAAGAAAGCTCGGCGTAGGCGTAGTGAGCGGCGCAATCACGCTTGTTCCGGCCTGCATGGGCGTGCCGAATACCATAATGGAATACCCGGCCGAAGCATTCGTACCGACAGCCATCTGCGAGCTGGCCGCGAGCGTGTCGAACGGGCCGAGCGTACCCATGTCGGTATAGAAAACACCGTTGGTATTTGAGCAGTCAGGGCTGACCTGGGCTGCCACGCAGAAAATCAGAATAGGTGGCACCTGAGTTTCGATAATAATTGACTTCGTCACTTGCGAAACAACACCGCCAAGATCTATGATCGGTCCGCTGGCGTCCGTGCTGGCATAGTCGGACAGCCGGATGGCAAAACTGCGCCCGTTCATGTCAGGGTTTTTGATGCCGCCGATTTTATACGTACTGGGCGTCTGACCAACCACAGCCGGCGTGCGACTAAAGAGCAGTTTGTTCGGAGCAATGATGCTCATGGTGTAATCATCTACACCCGTTTGTTCAAGCAACGTAGCGCCGCTCAAATCCAGCCCGCTCGGCACAACACACGGCTCGGTGTGCATTGGGTCAGTACAAAACTCCATCAGCAACGATCCGACCGTCGTCTCGGTGGTGTATGTCAGGCCGACAGTATATTCTGTTACCGTGCCGGGCTCGGAGTTAAATATGTGTAGGTATCGGTTCTGAAAACGGATTACCACGGTTGCGTCCGCAGGGGTGATCATAAAGCCGACAATAAGCAACACAAGCGTCTGCAGTACAACCAGACGATGCGGATGCCGCGAATCCGCCACGAACCTCTTCAACCTGTGCATGCCCCTATTGTACTAAAAAAATCAGCGCAATACTGCTCCCCCGCCCAACTTCTTACACACATTAAAACCCAGCCCCCGTCGGGGCTGGGTTTTTCTGCAGGCCAGGTCAGTCAGCTGGCCTTTTCGCAGATTTTTGTTTTCTCCGGTTAACCTTATGGAGAAACTAAGTTGATGGTATGACCCTCGGCCTAGTACTGCGGTGCAGCAACGTAGTTGATCTTGGTGGTGTAGATACCTGCCGGGGTGGTTGCTGCGATGTTGGCGATGTAGCGCATCTTAGCCGTTACGCAGTTCACAACCTGATCATTTTCTGTTGCGATCGGGATAGCGAAGGTATCGGCGTTGGGGTTGAAGGCAAACTTAGCGTCGAAGCCGTAAGGGTCATCGTCGTTAATGTCGCCTGCGCCACCGTCATAGGGGTCGAGCGGAACAAGCGGGTATAGACGCGGCAGGTGCGCATAGCCATCATCGTAGCCGCTGCCGTTCGGAGGACCTTGCTCTACGAAGTAGGCGAAGGTTCCCGAAGTCTGATCGTCACCCCAATCGTCGTTCCAGACAAGGTATGCCTCAGTACCGCCCAATATTGTGGTGTCACTCTCGTACGCTATCGCCAGTCCGAATTGCTCGGTCCCAACTTTTGATACGTGGCCATCGGGAGTTACGTCGTCGAGCGGCGTAATTTCATCGCCTACGGTGTTCGTCAACGTGTGACCTGTGTAGTAGACGGTAGCACCAGCGCTAGAGTTGGACGACAGACGCCAGTAGGATATACCGTCGTGAGCCTCGTCGGTGGCCAGTGAGTATTCAAACTCTTCTGAACCTAACTTTACTACGTTGTGCGCGGCGGTTGCGTAGGTAGCTGGATCCGGCTCGGCCATGAGCAGGGCGGCACACTGCGCGTGAGGACCCTCACCAACTGCTGCCAGCTCGGCATTTGTGTACGTGGTCGGGTCGTGCGTACCAACCGAGAACTCCATGGTTTCCAGTACTTTTGTCTGGATCCAGATGGACTCGTTCATGACGTTGGCGACAGTCACGCCACCGTCGATTACCTGGGTCATTGCCTCGTCGGCGTAGGTGTTCATGCGGACGAAGAACGCGCCAGCACCAGGGTTGGTGATGTAGTTGTCGTGGGTACCGAAGAATATGACCTTAATGTAGTCACCGGCATCAAGGTTGAGGCCAGTGCTACTGGTCATGGTAATGTAGTTATCCCTGCCCGTCCTGTTTGCGATCGTACCGTCTTCTTTGTTGGTTGCAGTAACCACCCAGTCGGTAGCAGTGGTGTACTTGTTTGCCGGGCCTTCAGTAACGTAAGTAAATGTTGCGTCGTCCTCGTTGTCGGACGCGTTGCCGGTCAGTGTCAAACTTGTGTCGCTTGCAATGCTTGCTACGGTGTAAGTCTTACCGCCTTGGGTGGTAATTTCGGAACCTACGGTAAGCTCCTCTGTAAATTTCGTGTTAGTACCGGTAACCGCGGCAGAGCCTGAGGTCAAATCGATTGTACCGCTACCGGTACCACGGTGATCACGCGTCAAGACGACGAATTCGCCCTCACTACCATCAGGGTCAGGTGTCTTGTCTGCGCTGTTGAGAATATTTGTCCAGTCACTGTCAGTGATGATGTCCATGCTCGGGAACACTACGTCGAGGTCGCTTGTGCTGTCGGAGTCTGGGCTACGGTAGTAGTAGTCAACGGCGGTTTCAGTCTCATCCGCATTTTCGGTTATGGTCAACGAGTTGTCGTTGGTAATGCTCTCGACCGTGTAAACACGACCGCTCTCCGTGATTAGCTTTGAACCAACAACGAACTGGGTTTCAAATTGTGTTGAGCCGTCACCCGTGACTGTATCCGAGCCTTGTGTGAGGCTAACCTTACCTGCACCTTGGCCGCTTGCATTGTTACCTGGGGCAATACAGACACCCGCAGCCTTTGTACAGTACTGGAAGCTTATTGCCTTAACGAGGTTGTTCGGGTCCGAGGTACTCACACGGAATTGGAACGTGTTACCCGTCTTCTTACCGTTGGCACCACTGTTCGGCGGTGCGTACGTCTCGTTGTTTGAGCCGTCCTTGTATGACCAACCCGGGGACGAGCTGGATAGTGTTAGACTACGCTCGGTCAGCGGGTTTAAGGCGTCTGCAAAAATGTGCGCCGGGAATGCAGTCACAGCCAAAGCCGCAAGCATTCCTGCCGCAGTCAGCAGAGCGCCGCCACGCTGCACAGCGTCTCTAAATTTGTGTGTAGCCATGGTTCCTGCTATCTCCTTTACTTTTTGTTTTTATACTTACAATGCGGACTATAGCGAAAAATAAACATAAGCACAAGATATTTATCCACAAGCGGTATGATTTTTATGGCCCGTCGTCCCGACCCCATATACTGATCGTGTTTCACAGCAGGTTTTCAATATGACGGAGCGA
>CALKHY010000065.1 GCA_937988795.1 uncultured Candidatus Saccharibacteria bacterium | reverse complement strand
CCGCGCGTTAGGCACATCTACAACGACAAAAACTACGGCTACACCGGCGGTATGAACCCCGGCATGCAGCTTGCGATAGGCGAAGGGGCCGAGTACGTGGCCGGCTGTAACAACGACGCCAAACCGCACAAGGACTGGCTCAAACACCTAGTTACTTTTTTAGAAAAACATCCGTCCTACGGCACGGCCGCTTGCAAACTGCTGCACGCCGACGGCAAGACCATCGATAGTACCGGCGAAGAATATTCGATGTGGGGACTACCTTTTCCACGAGGCAGGAGCGAGGCCGTCATCGACCAGTATGATGATCAGACAGAGATATTCGGCGCATCAGGAGGCGCAAGCATGTACCGCGTCAAAATGCTGCGGGAGGTGGGCATATTCGATCAGGATTTCTTCGCATACTACGAAGATACCGATTTAAGCTTCCGATCCCAGTTGGCCGGCTGGAAAGTCGCATTTGTGCCGCAATCGATTGTGTACCACGCCATCGGCCAGACCAGCGCCCGTCTCGACAAGGGCAAAAAGCGCGCCGCAGGGTCCGCCAACAGTTTTACCACCACCCAGTTCATGAAAAACCTGCCATTCATCATCGTCAAAGACCTACCAATTGGGCTGTGGTGGCGCGTTGTCCCGAGATTTATGCTGGCCTACACTATGTTTTTCTTCCGGTCAATCCTCGACGGCAGGGGAGCGGCCGCCCTCAAAGGCGCCGCCATCTTCTGGCTCAAACTACCCAAAAAACTCATCCAGCGCCGCCGCATTCAAAAAACCCGCAAAATATCCAACCAGCACCTGTGGAACCTCCTCATCCACGACCTGCCCCCAAACGCCGAAAAACTAAGAAAACTCCGTTCGTTCTGGCACAGCCTCGCACAGACGCAAAACAAAGTATAATCACCCGTATGGATAGACCGGTAATCACTATCTTAGGAACAGGGTATGTAGGGCTGACTACGGCGGCATTGTTTTCGGCTGCCGGGTTCAAGACATTTGTTGTTGATCCTAATGCCGAACGCCTGGACAGCGTTCGAACGGGCAGATCGTTTTTTTATGAGGAGGGGCTGGATCCGGTTATTGCAGCGGGAGTGCGCAGTGGCTTGCTGGTACCCACAGCTTCTTACGAAGCATCGGTGTCCAATAGCGACATTGTGATTTCCGCCGTGGGCACGCCGGACAATCCTGACGGCAGTTCCAATTTGTCGTATGTTTTCGCCGCCGCAACCGAGGCAGCCAAATACCTGAAACCCGATGCCGTATACGTGCAAAAAGTACGGTGCCGGTCGGCACTGGCGGACGCATTAAGGCATTGTTTGCCGATGCTGGCATTACAAACACGTATGTTTCTAATCCTGAGTTTCTGCGAGAGGGCACAGCATTACAGGATAGCCTTTGGTTTGACCGGATTGTTGTCGGCGGGGACGACCGAACGGCGCTCGACAGAGTGCTGGACTTATACCGACAGGTAGAAAAGGCCCGCGACAACATTGCCGCCCTCGCCAAACTCACCCCTCCCAAACAAGCCAAATCCGGGCAGTACATCAAGACCAACCTGGAAAGTGCCGAACTCATAAAGGTCGTATCCAACGCCTTTTTGGCGCTCAAAATATCGTTTGCCAATTCTATAGCGCAGATTGCCGACAAAGTTGGCGCCGATATCAATGAAGTAATGGATGCCGTCGGCGCCGACCCGCGTATTGGGCGCGCTTTCCTGAATGCCGGACGCGGCTATGGCGGCGGCTGTTTTCCAAAAGATGTCAGCGGCCTGATCGCCGCAGCCCTGGACAAAGGCGTCAACTTGGAGATAATGCGCGCGGCGCAAGAGGTGAACGATGCCATGCCAGCCTACATCACCGAAAAACTGCAGGAGGCTTTGGGCGGATCGTTTGAGGGGCGCAAAATCGCGGTGCTCGGGCTGGCGTTTAAGGCCGGGACGAGCGACGCTCGCCGCTCCCCGGGCGTCAGTTTTGTGAACACACTGCTGGCCCGCGGCGCCCAGGTGAACGCCTTTGACCCCCAAGCCAATGGTGAGGCGTCGCACTTTTTGGACGAACGTGCCCGCTTTACCGTCTCAATCGAAGATGCACTGAAAGGCAGCGACGCGGTTATCGTTGCCACCGAGTGGCCGGAATTCTTATCGTTCAGCCCTAAGGATTATGCCAAAAACCTGGCGGGCAACGTCTTTGTCGACGCCATGAACCGCTTCGACATCCAAGCCATGACCGGCGCAGGGCTACGCTACATCGGTGTCGGCCGCGGGCCGCGCACGTAGCAGCACGACAAGTGCCATGCCGGCCAGCAACCACCACTGGGCGGCTACTAGATCGGAAGAGCACACGTCTGAACTCCAGTCACTGACCAATCTCGTATGCCGTCTTCTGCTTGA
>CALKHY010000064.1 GCA_937988795.1 uncultured Candidatus Saccharibacteria bacterium | reverse complement strand
CATCATCTCATACCCGGTTGTGTGGGCGCACTTGGTGGTCGTGCCGTTGGTGCTCGGCCGGCTGTTGATTGTCAAACCGCGGCAGGCGCTGCTGATCCGGCAGTCCAGGCACATTTTTGACGGCTTCGCCGGCGCCAAAATCGCTGTTGCCGGCAGCTACGGCAAAACCAGCATGAAAGAGCTGCTGCTGACCGTTCTATCCGAGGGCAAGAAAGTGGCGGCCACTCCCGCCAACAAAAATGTGTCAATCTCGCACGCCTACTTCGCCCGCGGGCTGAAAGGCGACGAAGACATCCTGATCATTGAATACGGTGAGGGGAAGCCAGGCGACGTGGCGCGCTTTGCCAGTATCACCCGGCCGACACACGTCGTCATTACCGGCCTTGCGCCAGCCCACCTCGACAAATACAAGACGCTTGAACGTGCCGGCAAGGACATCTTTTCGGCCGCCGAAACCGTGCCCGAGGATAAGGTGTACGTTAACGGCGACTCCCCAGATCTTTTGCCGTTTGTGAAGCCGGGGTACAAACTGTACACTGCAAAGAGCGCGCTGGGTTGGCGGGTAAGCAACATTGAAGTTGGTTTGGACGGCATCAGCTTCACCATGGAAAAGGGCAAGGATAAGCTGGAGCTGAAGAGTGGATTGCTCGGCCGCCACAACGTCGGGCCACTTGCCTTTGCAGCTGCGCTGGCGCACGAGTTTGGACTCGCCAAAGAGCAGATAAAGGCCGGCATCGCAGCTACCAAGCCGTTCGAGCACCGCATGCAGCCCTACCAGCTCGGCGGCGCCTGGATCATTGACGATACGTACAATGGTAACCTCGACGGCATTCGTGCCGGCACGCGTCTGCTCAAAGAGCTGGACGCCAAGCGCAAAATTTACGTTACGCCCGGATTGGTCGACCAGGGTAAAGACTCACCCAGGATTCACCAGGAAATGGGCCGCCTTATCGCCGAAGCTAGGCCGGACATGGTCGTCCTCATGCAACACTCCGTGACCGAAGACATCAAGAAAGGTTTACTCGACGCCGGCTATAAGGGTGAGCTGCTCATCGAAAGCGATCCGCTCAACTTCTACCAAAACCTTTCGCTTTTTGTCGCAAACGGCGACCTCGTCATGCTCCAGAACGACTGGCCTGACAATTATTATTAAAAATGTTATAATATATTATTTATGAAGTTCCGTCGGGGCGGCCGCGATTCGCACGAGCCGCATATTAATCTTGAGGACGAGCATCCAACTGCTGCGGCCGACCTGCACGTAAAGAGGGAGCATTTAGGTTGGGTCAGTAGTTTAGGCAATGTGGCGCTGTTTGTGGGCGCGGCGCGCCGTTTTGCAGATAGGATGAGGATTTCTGTTGATGATTTGGTCGGTTTCTTGCGCACAAAAGGCGTAACAGAAGAGTTCATGAGCACGCTTGCCGTGGTAGTGCATCCGCCAGAAGACAATGATTATAAACGGCGCATGAAAGTAACTGTTGGCGGATGGTTTGACGGCAAGGAGGTTTGGCTTGGCGGGCCAGAAAGGGAAGCTGTTACGTTCTCGAGGGCGCTTCATGTAGTACCGAAACGTATGAATGAGAGAGCCTTAAATCATACTTTGCTCCACGAAGCAGGTCATCTTGTTAATGCGGCAAACAATGCTGCGGGTAAGATTTTGTATGATCCGGGCAAGGTTAAACTAACGCGGGCGCTAGGCATTGCGGGCATGTCGCTGTCTGCGGCGGGAATGGTAGCGGGCCTGGGGTATACCGAAGCTCATCCCTTGCCGGTTGCGAGTGCCGGTGCGTTTGCTGCTACCGTCAGTGCCGTGCCTGCCATTTGGCCGCTGTATCTTTTGTGGCAACTTTCGAGTGAGGAGCGTAGCGCAGAACGTTTTGCCACCGAGAATCGCGAGCATCATTTCGTATCACTACATGGCGGCCCGGCGGATAATCATTTTACAGTTGACCGCGACCTTATTACTTATTCTGCTCGTATTGTCATAGCCTGATTTTTGGTAAGGTGGCGCATTGCAATTGGCCCAATAACAAAGTAGGCTAAGTGATATGAAGACA
>CALKHY010000063.1 GCA_937988795.1 uncultured Candidatus Saccharibacteria bacterium | reverse complement strand
CTCAAGCGATTCATCGCTGTCGATAAAGCGCCGGGCATCGCCGATCACCAGTGCCATTATGTCCCATACCGGCTCGCTCGTTTCGTCCTCGTAGTACTGCAGGAGGTTGAGTGTGTCGGCAAGTGAGTTGATGCCGGCACGGGCCAGCATGGAGCTGTCGTGCAAGAGGAAGAGCCGTTCCGAATCATCCAGCTTGCCGTCGCGGGCGCGCTCGCCAATGGCCTTTACGTGCTCCGGGTTGGTGTAATGCACGATGTAGTGGCCGGATGCATGGCGGTTGAGGTGGATGTAATCGTCGGACGACAGCTTCACATCGGTTGTCTTAGTCGTTAGTAGTTCCGGCACGTCTTTGCCGTCACTGAGGAGTGGCACTGGCCAAATGCGGCTTTCGTCGGCTTTTGCCGGATCGAGCAGGAAGTGTTTTTGACTGATAGTAACCTCAGGCCCTTCTTGTGAGACCGTAACAACTGGATAACCAGAGCGTTCTAGCCACGGCTTCATGAACGCGGCCACATCCTTGCCGCTGGCTTTGCCGAGCGCCTCCCAGAGGTCATCGCCAGTGGTATTGCCATACGCGTGCTTGGCAAAGTATTCCTTAAGGCCGTTTCGGAAATCCTCCTCGCCGAGGTAGCGGGAGAGGACGTTGATGAGCCGTCCGCCCTTGGCATACACGATAGACGGGTCAAAGATGGAGTTAATCTCGTCCGGATGGTTCACCTCTGTTTGCACAGCTTGCACGCCAGCGATTGCGTCGCGCCGTAAGGCGGAGAGGCCGTCGTTGGCAGTGTAGCTGTGCCAGATCTGCCATTCAGGGAACAAGTGGTCGACGGCCACAAACGCCATGACGTTGGCGAAACTTTCGTTTAGCCAGAGGTTGTCCCACCACTGCATGGTGACGAGGTTGCCGAACCATTGGTGTGAAAGCTCATGGCAAATCGTCTCGGCGATTTGCTCCCGACTGCTTTGTGAGACTGTTTCCGGGTCGGCCAGCAACGCTATCTCGCGGTAAGTGATGAGACCCCAGTTTTCCATGGCTCCCGCCGAAAAGTCCGGGATAGCCACGTGGTCAAGCTTGGGGAGCGGGAATGGCGTGTGGTAGTACTCCTCAAAGAACTCGAGTGCCTTGACGGCCACATCCAGCCCGAACTCCAGCGCCTCTGGTTTGTGAGCTTTGGTGGACCAAACGCCCACCTCGACGCCGTTTTTGGTCTTGGCAGAAACTTTTTGCAGGTCGCCGTAGGCAAATGCCAGCAGGTATGTGGACATACGCGGTGTTGTCTCAAACGTGGTTATCGTCTTGCCATCCTCATTAGTCTGGCTTTTGATCGGCATGTTGCTAATGGCAATTTCGCCAGCTGGCGAAATGAGGGTGAGATCAAACGTTGCTTTCGCCTCCGGCTCGTCTATGCATGGGAAAGCCTCGCGGGCGTGGTGGCTTTCAAACTGCGTAGAGACCATCCGCTTGGGCTCGTCGTCCACCTTGTAGTCGGAGTAATATATACCGGTCATGCCCGAGCTAACTTTGCCGGTAAACTCCATGTACACGACGTACTCGCCGGGGTAGAGCAGTTCGTCGGCGTGCAGGCGCACTTCATCCAGACTTCTGTGGTGGTTGATGCGCGCAACCGGAATCTCGCGCTCACCTTTTTTGTCGATTTTGGTAATCTTAGCAGACGTAACTTTCACGCCGTGTTGGTGGAATGTTATACGCTGGCTCGGCCGCCCAACCTTTCTGCCGGTTACGGTAACGTGGCCAGTTACGCGCAAACTATCACGATCAGGGTCAATAGTGAGGGCATAATGTTTTGGCTGAAACCCCTCAAACAGCCTCCGGACTTTTTTGCTCATATAGATTCCATTCTAGCATAGAAGCTTACTTGCGAACGTGTTCGTGCCAAGGCGCGGCGATCCTCTCCTGAGTCACTATCCTAGACTGCAGGTGGAAGTGCCGAAGCCTCGCTGGAGACATGCTGGAATTGCGGCCGATATGCGGACCCTCTTTGCAGCAAGCGACCCTGAACGAGGGTTATTGGTCAATCGCGCGCGTGGCATGTGGGGAGTGCTGGCCCGGCTGGGACTCTTGCGTACCAATGCGCAGTTCGCGGACTATTCAAGCGCAGAAGGGGTGAAGCCTGGCGCTACCTCTAGTCAGCCGTTATGGGGCGACAGGGTATTAGTCACTGTGCCGTATCCGTCAGACTATCCGGAGCTTACAGCAGGGGTTCTTGCTTATCGCGCGGCTGCTTTGCAACGCCATAAAGAGGTGCCCGCCATGGCGATCCCGGACTCATTTCTGTCGGCGAACCCTGTAATTGCAGAAGCTGTTGCCGCGGTAGGGGCGGCAGAACCTCGGCCCGAGACTCCACTTGCTGCCGCCCAGCTGGCGGTGCGGCACGTTCAAGCACAAGCCCCTTAGGCGGTTTAACCGACGGTAGCTAAGTTTGAGTTGACTATTTCGCGTACGGCCGTTATACTCAGTAATGATTGGTCGGCCGGCAGGTCGGCTTTTTTCGTGTCAGGCCATATAGAAAGGACAAAACATATGGACATGGATTTTAAACAGCTGGCAATTGCAATCAAAGCTATTGCCGAGGAGAAGAACTTACCCGAAGACACCGTTAGAGAGATTGTTGAGCAGGCTCTGGCTGCTGCATACCGCCGTGACTACGGCGACCGCGAGCAAGAGGTTCGCGTCACCATGAACCTCAACACCGGTGATGTCGACGCCTACGTCATGAAAGAGGTTGTCGAAGAGGTCAAGAACGCTGCGTACGAGATCAGCCTCAGCGACGCTCAGGTCATGAAGAAAGACGCGCAAATCGGCGACCAGATCGAAGTGCACGAGAAAGTCAGCGACTTCGGCCGCGTGGCTGCCCAGACTGCCAAGCAGGTTATTTTGCAGCGTCTGCGCGAAGCCGAGCGCGAAATTATCATGAACGAGTTCCAGGACAAGATCGGTACTGTTATTAACGCGCTAGTGAGCCGCGTAGAGGGTAACATCGTGCGCGTTGACCTCGGTAAAGCACAGGGCATTATGCCGCGCAGCGAGCAGATCCAGGGTGAGCGGTACTACCCCGGCCAGCGCCTTAAGGTATACCTTAAGGACGTTGAACGCGGCCCGCGCGGTCCGCAGCTGGTTGTGTCTCGCGGCTGCAAGGAGTTTGTGGAATGGCTGTTCCGCGCCGAAGTGCCCGAAATGGAGAGTGGCGCCGTTGAAATCAAGGGCATGGCCCGCGAGGCCGGTATCCGCACCAAACTGGCTGTAGCCAGCACCGTGCCCGGCGTTGACCCGGTCGGCACCTTTGTCGGCGGCCACGGCACCCGCGTGAACGCTGTCATGAGCGAGATCGGCGAGCAGGAGAAGATCGACATCATCGTCTACAGCGACGACATTGTTGAATACATCACCCAGGCGCTCAGCCCGACCAAGGTAACCAAGGTTGAGGTCGACGAGGCCAACAAGAAGGCCAAGGTAACCGTGCCTGAAGACCAGCTGTCGATCGCCATCGGCCGCGGCGGCCAGAACGTCCGCCTCGCCAGCAAGCTGACCGGCTACGAACTGGACATCGAGGCCGAGAAGCCCGAGCAAGCCGCTCAGCAGGAGCCTGCGCCAAAGCCCAAGCTCAAGAAGAAGAGCGAGCTGGAAAGCAGCCTGCTTGAAGCCATCGAAGAGCATGGCGAGTAGCCCCAAGGACAGCAGGAGATGAAACTCCCAAGTCGCCATGTATGTAAGAAGATAGCTGCTATAGCTGCAGCTATCTTCGTTTTATCATTGGCTATTATGCTCTGGCGCCTGTTTGGCATGTATGGCTGCACCAGCTTGGGAAAAGCCAACAACAGCTGCTCCGGTCTGGAGGCAACGCATACAATCACGCTGATTGCAGGCAGGGTGGCGGCCATTGCTTTCGTGGCGATGATTATTTCTCTTGTTGGCGCGCATTTTTCAAAGAAGAGCGACAATTGACGTGCCAAGTTGTACAATACCCGCATGGATTATCGTAAGCGGTATTTTATAGCCACGGTTGTGTTGGGCGTGATGCTTGGACTGGTGTTCTGGGGATTTGGTCAGCTTCGGGGTGAGGCGATCAGTGGCCGGGTGAGCTGGTTTACAATAATTGTATTTTTTGGCGCCGCGATAACAGGCATTATTGCAGCAATCAGTCGCCAGTATTTGCGAACCAAGCTAGATAGTGATGTCGGCCGCAAGATCGAAATGGATGCTCTTGGTGCAATCGGCAAACAAATGCTGGAGGAGAAGCACCGAAAACAGAATGAAAATCAGCGTACGTCAGAGAAATAATTGGCGGTTAGCACTCTTGACTTGTGAGTGCTAAGGCTAGTATCATGTACGTATGACTCCAGATTCCGCAGAGTTCCAAGAATTTTTGAATCACCTCACCAACAACGCGTTGGAGAGTTTGCGGCACGCTGACGCTATTGCCCGCAGCTTTGGCAGCGCGTACGTTGGCACAGAGCACCTGCTGCTCGGCATTTTGGCGCAGGATGGCTGCATGGGTGCAAAGATTCTGGAAGGCGCGGGCGTTACGCTCGACCGTGCGCGGATCGCACTAAATTTGACCCCTAAGACAATGGTAGTGAACGCCGGCGCCAAGGGTCTGAGCGAAACTGCCAAACTAACGCTTAAGATGGCCTACGACACCGCCCAGGAATACGGCCAGGAATTCTGCGGCACCGAGCATATCCTTGATGCACTGCTGAGCCAGAAGAACGCGCGCGCCACGATGCTGCTCCGTGCCATGAACGTCAACATTGACGCTTTGGCAAACGAAGTGGAGCAGTTCCTGAGCCGTCAGCACTTCGAGGAGAGCGGGAGCGGCGGCGAAACCGAAAGCCGCCGGCGTGCACCCGGCCGCAACAAGGGCCGCAAGACAGCGCTCGACTTCTTCGGTACCGACCTGACTGCCGAAGCGCGCCAGGGCAAGCTTGATCCTGTCGTCGGCCGCGAAAACGAAATCCGCCGCGTCATCACCGTTCTGAACCGCCGCACCAAGAACAACCCGGTATTGATCGGTGAGCCAGGCGTTGGTAAGACAGCAATTGTTGAGGGCCTCGCCCAGCGCATCGTTGCCGAGGACGTGCCCGACAGCCTGCTTGATAAGCGCATCATTATGCTTGACCTCGCTGGCATGATCGCCGGCACCAAGTACCGTGGCGAGTTCGAGGAGCGACTAAAGAAAGTCATGGCCGAGCTCGAGAACGACAAGAAGACCATCGTCTTCATCGACGAGCTGCACCTGATCGTCGGCGCGGGCGCCGCCGAAGGCGCTATGGACGCTGGCAATATCCTCAAGCCTGCGTTGGCCCGCGGAAAGATGCAGCTGATCGGCGCCACCACCACCGCCGAGTACACCAAGCACATCGAGAAAGACGCCGCACTCGAGCGCCGCTTCCAGCCCATTCAGGTGCCTGAGACCAACA
>CALKHY010000062.1 GCA_937988795.1 uncultured Candidatus Saccharibacteria bacterium | reverse complement strand
CGCCAGCGCGACGTGGCGCAGCTGGTAGACCGGTTGGAGAAGAATGGCGCACTCAGTAAAGCCGTCATCATCGTGACCAACATGTTCGACTCATTGATCGCCACCTATCTGGCTCCGTACATCGGCGCTGCCCACGGCGAGTACTTCTGGCAGCAGCTCGGCATGGACACACTGGTGATTTACGACGACCTGACCAGCCATGCCCAGGCGTACCGCGAAATCTCGCTGATCGCCGGCGTCAGCCCGGGCCGTGACAGTTACCCTGGCGACATGTTCTACATCCACTCCAGCCTGGTGGAGCGCGCCGGACGGCTTGACCGTAACGGCGCCAGCCAAACTATCTTGCCGATCATCTACGCACCCGCAGGTGACATTACTGCGTACCTGCCGACCAACGTCATGTCCATGACCGACGGCCAGTGGGTGCTGGACATGAAGGTGTTCAAGGAATTGATGCGCCCGGCCATCCACACGGGGCTTAGTGTGACGCGTGTCGGTGGCGTGGCCCAGAACAAGCGGCAAAAGGCATTGGCTGCGGCGCTCAACAAGACGCTTGCCGGATACCGTGTGGCCGACGAATACGCTCACTTCGGCACCGAGCTGAGCCCGGAATCGCAGGCCGATTACGAAAAAGGTAAGCTGTTGTTCCAGCTGATGAACCAGGACATTGGCGAGACCTACTCGCTCATGGATCAGCAGCTCATGCTGGACATCGTGCTGAACGCCCAGGTCGAGGAAGTCGTCGACGTTCCAAAGTTAAAGTCTATCGTCAAAGAATACTCAGCCCGTGTCCAGGAAGACAAAGATCTCAAAGGCAACTGGGAGCAGCTGCGTGACGAGTTGAAGGCGCAGGTCGTAACGATTGACCAGAAGAAGAAAGCCGAGCGCGAGAAGCGGGAGGCGGCCAGGGCCGAAGAAGAGGCCAGGGCGGCGGTTGCTGAGAAGGCCATGGCGTCCAGCGACATCCCTGGCTCCAAGCCGAAGGAAGAGGCCAAACCGTCAGAGGCGGCCAAAGAGGAAACTAAAGCGGAGGATAAGAAGTAATGCGCCGGCCCGGTGAAATTTTGGCCGAACAAAGGGCGATGGAAACCATCGTGTCGCTGACGAGCGCGTTTGAATCGCTCAGTAGCATGAGTATCGCCCAGACCAAGCGCAAGGTGCTTATCAGCAAGCAGTTCTTCAATGAAGTCTGGAACATCTATAAGCAGATCCGCATGGATGTGATCTTCAACTTTGGCCGCACCGGCGACGAAAAGCCGATCGGCAAGGAGCTTTTAATCCTCATTACTGCGCCGGCAGGCTTAAGCGGCGACATCGACCACCGTTTAATTAAGAAATTCCGCGAGTATTACGATCCCACGAAGCATGACATCATCGTCATCGGCCGTCACGGCGCCCAGCAGTTACAGCAGGCTCACATCAGATACAAGTATTACTTTGACTTGCCCAAGAAAGATTACATCAACGTCGATCCACTCATGAACGAGATCAGAAAATACCGAAGCAGCCGCGTATTCTACCAGAGCTACGTGTCGCTCGGCGAGCAGCGCATCGAAGACCTCGACCTTGGCGAAGTGGTGAACCAAATGGGCCGGATTGCCGACTTGGATTCGGTTGACGACGATAAAATTACCGAGCGCAATTACATCTTTGAACCAAGCCCGTACACCGTGGCCGCACACATGGAAACGTCAATCCTCAGACTCACGCTCATGCAGTTTATTTACGACAGCCGCCTGGCCCAGACCGCCAGCCGTTTCCGGGCAATGACAGCCGCCAAGGAACGGTCGATCGAAATGGCACAAGACTTACACACACAGTTCCGCCGCGCCAAACGCGTGCAAGTGGACACGCGCCTCAAGGAAAGTCTGGCAGGCCTTAAGCGATTACGGATGGAGCAGGAAAATGTCTAAGGGGATTATTCGAATTCTCAAAGGACTGGTCGTAAAAGTCCAGTTTGACGGGGACAAGCCCGACATCTATGAGATGTTGTATGTCGACAACGAGCAAAAGACACCGTTGCTCGTTAGTAGCCTGGAGCAGGGCGACCTTGCAGTCTGTATCAACATTGCGGGTGACTACTCCATCAAAAAGGGTGACAAGGTAAGCCGAAGCGGCCGCAGCCTGGAGATCCCGGTCGGCGACGAAATGATGGGTCGCGTGTGGGACGCCATGGGCCGTCCGATCGACGGCAAGCCGCCGCTGCCAGACGACGTGCTGGAGCGGATGGAGAAGCGCGCCATCTTCAAGCCGAACTACCAGGAAAAGAGCCTCACGAACCACCCCGACGAAATCCTGGAAACCGGCATTAAGGTGCTCGATTTCTTCACCCCTTTCGTGAAGGGCCGCAAGATCGGTATCGTCGGCGGCGCCGGTGTGGGCAAGACCGTGCTCACCATGGAGATGATCCACAACGTTGCTGTGGGTTCCGGCGCCATCTCCATCTTTGCCGGTATTGGTGAGCGTATCCGTGAGGGTCACGAACTCTACAAGACGCTCGAAGAAAACGACCTGCTCAAGATGACGGCCATGTTCTTTGGCCAGATGAACGAAAACCCGGCACAGCGTGCGCTGGTGGGCCTGAGCGCCATTACCTATGCCGAGTACCTCCGCGACGACAAAAAGAAAGACATCCTGCTGTTCGCGGACAACATGTACCGCTTTGTCCAGGCGCGGAACGAGCTTTCAACTATTATCGACCAGACGCCGTCCGAGATCGGAAGAGCGTCGTGTAGGGAAAGAGTGTAGATCTCGGTGGTCGCCGTATCATTAA
>CALKHY010000061.1 GCA_937988795.1 uncultured Candidatus Saccharibacteria bacterium | reverse complement strand
GCGGCACGTTGAGAACCGTCTCGCCGGGTGCGGCCAGGCCGAAATCGCGGCGCGCGGCCAACTCCAGATACTGCGACGACTCGTAATACTTGTTTTCGAGCTTCAGATTTTCGTTCGCCAGCCGTTTGACTGCGTTCTCCTGCTTGAGTGCGGCGATCTGTTTTTGCAGGCCGTAGTTGGTTTCGATGGCCTTCACGCTGCTCCAGCTCACCATCAGCATGATCACCAAGAATAGTAATAAGCCCACAACCCGCAGATCCTTCAGGTATCCGATCCAACCGATAATTCTGTTTTTAGCGTTTTTGATTTTATTGAGCATACCTAAACATATTGTAGCAAATCTGATATACTCGTCTCTGTTAACTTCACTCGTTGCGGAGCGACGACGAGGGGGTGTAGCTCAGCGGTTAGAGCAGAGGACTCATAATCCTTTGGTCGCTGGTTCGAACCCAGCCACCCCCACCATTCATCCCCGTTTAGGGGATTTTTTCGTAGTGAAATCCTTTACTGTCGAGTAGGCAGCGGTGCGAGAATATGAAGTCGTATGACTTCTCCAGAAGAATCATCACTGTTTCCTATATTTTCTTCTGAGGGTTCTGACGAGCCGCCAGCGCGAGCACCATTCTTGCCGCCCGAGGAAGGTGTAATGAAAGAATTGAAACCCGACGCACCAGCGGAACTACCAGATAATCGGGATGACAATGCGCCAAGTCAGTTTGACAAACTGGATGGCTTTGGCGATCCCTACAGCTGGTTTTGATCAAGGAGCGAAAGTAGTTCGTCGGTGGATTTGGCGGTCATCAGCCGCTCGCGGAATTCTTTTGCGCCGTCGAAGTCGCTAATATAGACTTTGCAGAACTTATTAAGCGTTTGGATATTGCGCTCGCCGGCCGCCCAGGTTTTGGCAAAAAGCTCAACATGCTTGCGATAGAGGTCGATGCGCTGCTGCTTCGTGTACGCGGGCCACGGGCTTTCTGCCGCGAACGCGAAGGGGTCGCGGAAGATGCCGCGGCCGATCATGATGCCATCTAGTCCGTACTTTTGGGCGAGTTCCAGGCCGTGTGCGCGGTTTTCGACGTCACCGTTGCCGACAATCAAGGTGTTTGGCGAGATCTTGTCGCGCAGCTCGCGAGCCTGGCCGATAAGGTCCCAGCGGGCCGGAACCTCGCTCATTTCCTTGCGCGTGCGGCCGTGGACAATCAGCATGTCCAGGTTGTGCTCCAACAAAAACTCGATCCAGGACATGTCCACGTGGTTAAAGCCCACGCGGGTTTTGACGCTCACTGGCACGCGGCCGGCCGCGCCTTCTTGCGTGGCTTTGATGATCTGGCTTGCCAGTTCGCGGTTGTTGATGAGCGCGCTGCAGCAGCCGTTCTTCACCACCGTCTTGTCCGGGCAGCCCATGTTGAGGTCAATGCCAGCAAAGCCCATCTCGACCAGCTCGGCAGCGGTTCTGCGGAAGTTTTCCAGGTTTTTGCCCCAGATTTGCGCGATCAAAGGTTGCTCTTTGGTCGTAAACTGCAGCTTTTTGATCAGTTTGTCGCGGCCAGGGCTCTGCAGGCCGTCGACATTTACAAATTCGGTAAAAAATAGGTCCGGTTTTGCAGCATCAACAACAATCTGCCGAAAGACCGTATCTGTTACATCGTCCATCGGCGCCAGCACAAAAAAAGGCCTTGGCAATTGCTGCAATATGTTCATAACTATATTATGACATATCTATAAAATAATCGCCAATAACGACTCAGGCCTATTACTCGGCAAGAACGATTCGTTGCACAATTTCTTCGACAGTTTCGACGAGATTGCGCGGGTCGGAGCCGTAGACATTGTAGTATACGTGCAGTTCCTTATCGCCAAACGGCACGACGTATTCATACCGGCGGTCGCCCTGGAGACGAAGATAGCCGATACCTTCCGACCTGTCTTCGGGATAGGTGTACGTGTACTTGGTGCCCTTGATAGGGTTCTTGTTATTGCTGAATGTAAACTCTTCGGCGTCACCCTGCGGCAGCTCGGCCTCACCCTTGTTGACGATCCATATGGCGAACAATGTCGGGCCATCAGATCCATAGCCCTGCGACTCAATGACTTCAACTTTCTTGCCGGCACCGAGATCTGGCTGGCGGGTGCCGGGCATGATTATAAAGTCGCGCTCCAGGTCGTTATAAATCGGGCCCCAGCCGTTCGGTAACGTCACCTCAAAACCGCCGAGTCCGGATTTGATGACAGTATTCCAGCCGTCGTTATTAGTGCCTAGCTGTTCGGCGATGTCTGCTTCGGCTTGTGCAAGAAGTTGTGCCTCAAGGTTTGCAACACGGTCGCGCAATCCGCTTACCTGCAGCGCCTGCAAGATGGCGCCGGCGATCAGGAGCACGACGAGTACGTTAAATGCCAGTTCGATTGGACTTTTCTTTTGCTGTGGCTGATTTGATTGTTCCATTTTAGGCACTATATCACTTTGTCGTTAAATAAATCAAATAAATCTTAAACTGTACCCTGTCATTCCCACCTGAAGACTTTGAAGGCAACCGCATAAATGACGACCGTCCAGCCGGCGATGATGGCCAGCTCTGGACCGAGGTTGAGCAGGCTTGCGTTTTCGGTGCTGATCATGCGGATGCCGTCAATAATCGGTGTAAGTGGTAGGAAGCCGGAGATATTTTGCAGCCACTGCGGCATCAGGAAGGTCGGGAAGAAGACACCGCTTAAGAACATCATAGGGAAGGCGACGAGGTTCGATAGCGGCGCGGACTGGTTTTCATTCTTCGCCCAACCGCCAATGGCCAGGCCGAAGCCGAACAGGCAGAAGATGCCGATCAGCACGAATATGCCGAGCGTGAGGTAATTGCCGCGCATGTCAAAGTCAAACAGCAAGGTAGCGACCAGGTACATGCTGGCTACCGACAAAAGGCCGACGAACAGGTACTCCAGCGCGGTTGCGAGGATAAGCTGCGAGGCGCGGAGCGGTGTGGCGCGCAGACGGCGCAGCGCCCCAGTCTTTTTGTCTGCCGGGAAGCCGTTGGCCATACCGAAGATGGCAAGGCTTAACACCGAAAAGCCGACGATGCCAGAAAGCGTAAAGTCAAAGCGCGACAGTCCCGTCGTCTCGGTCGCCTTTTGTTCGACCACGAGCGGATCGGTGGCGCCGGTTAACTCCTTGTTGATGCCGTCCAGCACCTGTTGCATCACGCTGGCCACGGTCTGGCCGGTAGTGGGGTCGGACTCCTCAAAGTACACCACCACGTTGCCGGACGGCACGCCGCGCTCATCGGGCTCGCCAAAGCCGGCTGGCAGCTCGATGATGCTCGAGAGCTCGCCCTGGTTCATCTTGTCGCGGGCTTCGTCGATACCCTGGACATCCTTGACGTCAAACGCTTCTATTTCCTTCGTCTTATCTACAAACTCTTTGGCGAACGCCGTGTCGGAGTTGTTAATGACCGCGACCTTAAAACTGACGCTGTCGCTGCGCGACATCGCACCGAACACGAGCAGGAAGATAAGCGGGAAGATGAAGATAAAGAACAATGCCATCGGATCGCGCGTCCAGCGGATGGTGAGGGTCTTGCAGAGGACCCAGATGGTAGAAAAGTATCGCTTCATGCCTTTCGTCTTCATCTGCTTAGTCCTCCCTCAATTCTTTACCGGTAAGGTCAATGAACACGTCCTCCAGGTTGGCTTGCTCTACGTGCTGCTCTTTCTTGAACCCGCGCTTCAGAAGGTCCCTAATGAGATTCTTCGGCGTATCGAGCGCGATGATTTTGCCGTTGTCCATGATGGCCACGCGGTCGCACAATAGCTCAGCCTCTTCCAGGTAGTGCGTTGTAGATCGGAAGAGCA
>CALKHY010000060.1 GCA_937988795.1 uncultured Candidatus Saccharibacteria bacterium | reverse complement strand
CATGATAATGATGCGGTCGTAGCGCAGACCATTAATATCAAATGAGTCCTCGATGCCAACGCCAAGCGCCTTAATAATACTCAAAATTTCGTTGTTTGCGAGCATCTTATCCAGGCGAGCGCGCTCAACGTTCAAAACCTTACCGCGGAGCGGCAAGATAGCCTGCGTCCTACTATCTCGGCCAACCTTAGCCGAACCACCAGCCGAGTCGCCCTCTACCAGGTAAAGCTCAGACTCTTTGGGGTCCTTACTGGAGCAGTCAGCCAGCTTGCCCGGCAGGCTCGCGCCATCCAGCACGCCTTTACGGATAATGTTCTCACGGGCGGCACGGGCAGCCTTGCGGGCGCGGGCGGCAATAATGGCCTTGTTCACAATACTGCGGGCAACAGCTGGATTTTCCTCTAAGTAATATGCAAAGTATTCGCTGAAGACTTTTTCAACATAACCGCGCACTTCCGGGTTGCCCAGCTTGTTCTTGGTCTGACCCTCAAACTGCGGGTCCGGAATCTTGACCAGAATGACTGCCGTCAAACCCTCGCGCGTGTCATCACCAGTCAGGTTCTCTTCTTTTTCTTTCAGCAGACCGTTCTTGCGGGCGTAGTCATTAATGACGCGGGTCAGGGCCGTCCTAAAACCAACCACATGTGTACCACCGTCTGGCGTAAGCACGTTGTTGGCAAACGGCTTGATAACCTCATTGAACGTGTCGTTATACTGTAGAGCAACCTCTACAATTGCGTCTCCAACTTGCTTCTCGACGTAGAAGACTTTGTCGCCGATCGTTTCCTTGCCGATATTCAGGTGCTTAACGTACGATTGTATACCGCCTTCGAAATAGAAGCTCGTTCTTTCGCCAGTACGTTCGTCTACAACTGTAGTTTTGATACCTTTTGTGAGGTATGCCTGGTGTCTTAGATAATCAACCACCCAATCGTAGTCAAAGGTGACGGTTTCTTTAAAGATTGTAGGGTCCGGATAGAATGTAACCGATGTGCCGGTTTCGTCCGTCGGCTCACCCTTTTGGACCGGAGCGTCAGGCACGCCCGTGTGGTAGCTCTGGCGCCACACATGCCCCTGGCGCTTCACTTCTGCAATAAATCTGGTCGACAGGGCGTTCACAACGCTTGAACCAACGCCGTGCAAACCACTCGATACCTTGTAGCCGCCACCACCAAACTTACCGCCGGCATGCAGCACCGTATAGACCGTTTCCAGGGTGCTAACGCCGGTTTTCGGGTGGATGTCGACCGGAACGCCACGACCGTTGTCCTCGACCCTGACACCACCGTCAGCCAGAAGTGTCACCTTTACCCAGGTGGCGTAACCAGCGATTGCCTCGTCGATGCAGTTGTCGGCTATTTCCTTAATGAGGTGATGCAGACCAACACTGCCGGTGCTACCAATGTACATGCCAGGGCGCTTGCGCACCGGCTCGAGACCCTCCAGGACTTGAATTTGACTAGCAGAGTAATCGTCTGTTTTTGACACTTCGAATAACCTTCCCCAGAACTAGTATAAGTAAGACAGCTAAATTGTCCCCACTTAACTTACAGTATAAAACAGATATGGCCCGACCGCAACCCTTGTCTTAAGGTGTTAATCCCTGTTTATATGCACCGTGTGGTCGTCCTTGTCAAAGGCGACCGGGTCCCGATGCTGGGCTGGCGCCGGCGGCGGAGGGGGCGGTGTCTGCGGCGCAGCAACCGGGCCGGTATTAGGCATGGGCGAGGACGCGCTTGCAGACGGGACCGAAGCCGGGACTGTGGGCTGTGGCTGCTGCGGCTTCTTATCCCATGGCGATGGGCGCATCGTCAAAGGTTTGGTGCGCTTGACCAACCACTCATCAAGGAACGTTCCCGGCGCTGACGGCGGCTTCATGGGAGGCTGACTGACAGGCCCGCTGGCGGGCGAGCCGTAAGAAGGAAATGGGTTACTGAAAGGATTGTTGGCCGTCCCGGCACCGAAAGAACCAAAAGACCCAGCTGCCGGTGCGGGGGGTGTCTTGGTTGCCAGGCGATCAAAGATTTCCTTCTCTACTTCAGCCCTTGGTCGGCCGTATTTAGCCGCCGAAAGTTGTTTCAATGCCGCAGCGATTTCCTTATTCTGACGTCCTTGCGGCGGCAATGTTGCCATACTAAACGGCTGGGTCGGCACACCTCCGATAAGCGTACGGACTACTGTGTTGTAGTTCGGTACGCGCAGCAGATCACTGGTATCGAAGGCTGGGCGGAAGCGCTTGGCGAGCGCTTCTGCATCTTCGTCCTGACCGACACGGAAAGCTACGATAGTACCCACGTTACCGAAGATAGCGTCACGTATCTCCTCGGTCAGCTGGGTCGTAAACTGGTTAGCCACGATCAGGTTCAGTCGGTATTTTCGAGCCTCGGACAGAATGGTCGCAAAGGAGTCTGTCGAGAAGTTCTGAAACTCGTCAACGTACAAACAAAAGTTCTGCCGTTCCGACTCTGGGATATTAGCGCGGCTCATAGCTGCAGCTTGGAACTTCATGACAAAGATCATACCGAGCAGCTGCGTATTGAGCTGACCGGTGCGTCCTTTGCTTAGGTTCACCAGCAATATCTTCTTATTGTCCATGATATCGCGCAGGTCGAAAGCACTCTTTGTCTGGCCGATGATATTACGCATCATTTGGTTTGACAGGAACGCGCCAAACTTACTAACAAACCAACTCACCACTTCACCATACTCGTTCGAGCGTTGTGCCTGCGGCATCTCCTTTTCCCAGAACTCGCGCACGTTCTGATCCGTAACGTACTGCAGCTTCTGTTTTACGTATTGCGGATCGCGGAACAGTTTGGGAATGTCCACAAAAGTGCCGCCTGCCGGATCAGCCATGACGGTTAAGGCCGCATTGCGGAATAAGTGCTCATACCGAGGGCCCATAATACCCTGGTGCTGCGGGTCATACAGCTTGTACAGCATGTTAATAACTTCCTGGATCAGAAAATCCTTCTGGTCGGCCGAATGATACTCAAACAGGTTCAACCCCAAAGGATAATCCATGTCGGCAGGACAGAAGTAAATAACATCTTCTGCACGCTCCCGCGGCACCATGGACAGTAGCGCCTCGGCGCTATCCCCGTGCGGATCAACGAATGCAAAGCCATCACCGTTGAGCATGTCCTGATACGCCAAATTCTCGAGGAATGTCGACTTACCAGTACCAGTCTGCCCAACAACATACATATGTCGCTGGCGGTCGGCAGTCGCCAGCCTAATTGGCTTCTTAACGCCACGAAAAACGTTATAGCCCAACAGCAGCCCCTCCTCGGGTATATTGCGAGGAGCGTCCACCTGCTTCGACCCCTGCCGCTCGAGCTGCGACGTCGGAATATGGCGCTGATCCGGGAAGTGGAATATGGTAGCCAACTCGACAGCATTAAGGATATTCTTATTATTTGATTGCGGGAAAAGCCGCAAAATAAAAGATGTAGCCAGGTCCTCAACGCTCTTGGCTGGCGCAAACTTAAAGCCATTCTTGCCAGGTGCATCAAACAGCGAGAATGAGGCAAGAATGTTATTCAATATGCCCTCTGCGCGCTGACTGGTAGTCGACGACACGACGACCCGGATCAATACCTCATACCCCGGGTGCCGGGTTTTATCGTCTATTGCATCTAATGTTGCCTGCTCCAGTGCCGACAACTCCTTTTTACTGCCCCCCTCGTCCTTTTTCCCCTCGGGGGGCTTTACGAAAGCGGTCACAAAATCCTTGCCCAGGGCAGCAAGCTGCTCCATTCCCTTCTTTGATTCATCACCTTTACGCTTCTTGCTGGCCAGGCCAGAGGCTTCCTTGCGCCAGGATGGATCTGCCGGGCGCATCAGAATTTGAATACCGGCACCGTCCTCGCGCTGCAAAGTCGCAAATGAGTTCAAGAGCGCCTGCATAGCGTCACGCTTCAAATCCTGATAAGTAGCTATCGGGTATGCGAAATGCTCCTTAAGGTGCAGTTCGCCGCCGACCGTTCCGCTAATCTTCCCTACAGGACTGAAGATATTGTGGTCAGACACCTCTTCGAGGCGGGCCGACGGATAGGCACTCACAACCGCCTGCTTAACGACATCTAGTAATGCAAGAGGGACGGCAGCGTAAAAATG
>CALKHY010000059.1 GCA_937988795.1 uncultured Candidatus Saccharibacteria bacterium | reverse complement strand
GTAGATCTTCTCGATCGCTTCCTTCAGCTCGGTTGCACCAGAACCACCGCGGCCAATAACAACACCAGCCTTAGCGGTCGAGATGGTGACAGTTACGAGATTTGGCGAACGCTCGATGTCAACCTTGTTGATGGCAGCGCGGCTGCCTAGTTTGTCCTGAATCAGGCGGCGCACTGCCAGGTCCTGGGCGAGGTATTTGGCATACTCGCGCTTGCCGGCGAACCATTTGCTGCGCCAGTCTTTGTTGACCTGGAGGCGCAAGCTGATGGGATTGACTTTCTGACCCATTATTTAGCCTCCTTTTCGGTCTTAGTTTGCTTAGGCGCACGAACCTCGCCGTCAACGACTACGCGGATGTGCGAAGTCTTGTGCTGGTACGGCAATGCACGGCCGTGAGCCGCAGGGCGGTAGCGCTTGTAGCGCGGACCCGGGGTAACACTAATTTCGGTAATGTACAACGTGTTCGGCTTGTAGTTGTGATTGTGCTCCGCGTTGGCGGCAGCGCTCTTGATGGTCTTGAGCACCGGCAGCGCTGCGCGGCGAGGGGTGTGCTCCAGGATGGTCAGAGCATCAGCCACGGTGCGACCGCGAACCAGCGCAGCAACAACACTCACCTTGCGCGGACTAATGCGAACACCTTTGGAAATTGCTAAAGCACCCATACTACTTACCCGCCTTCGCTAACTTACCGCCGTGGCCGCGGAACTTGCGGGTCGGCGCAAATTCGCCAAGCTTGTGGCCAACCATGTTTTCGGTAATGAACACCGGCACGTGGACACGGCCGTTGTGTACCGCAATGGTGCGGCCAACGAACTCCGGCGCGATAACGCTTGCCCGAGCCCAAGTCTTGATAATTGTCCGATCCTCTGGCCCCAACGCAGCTATTTTCTTAGCAAGCTTGGGGTCGATGAATGGTCCTTTCTTCAGTGAACGACTCATCTCTTTACCTCTTACTTCCTCTTAGCCGCGTGACGGCTCTTAACGATCATCTTGGCTGTACTCTTGCGTGTGCGGGTCTTGTAACCCAGTGTCTTCTGACCCCATGGGGTGCGAGGCGGTTTGGCCATGCGGTGGCGACCACCATCACCACCACCGTGCGGGTGGTCGACAGCGTTCTGGACAACACCACGGACGGTCGGGCGGACACCCATGTGGCGCTTGCGGCCAGCCTTACCAATCTTGACGTTCTGGTGCTGTTCGTTACCGACAACGCCCAAGGAAGCGGTGCACTCCAGGCGAACCAGGCGGATTTCACCACTCGGCAGACGAACCTGGCCGTAGTCGCCCTCCTTGGCAACCAGTTGCGCGCTGGCACCGGCGCTGCGTACCATCTGGGCGCCGCGGCCTGGGTACAGCTCAATGGCGTGAATGGTACTACCGACCGGAATATTCTTGAGCGGCAAACGGTTGCCGTTCTCGACCGGAGCATCCTCACCGCTCACGATCTGCTGGCCAACGTACATGTCCTTGGCCGCGATGATGTAGTGATACTGACCCTTGTCGTCCTTGATACGGGCAATGCGGGCGCTGCGGTTAGGGTCGTACTCGATGTGTTCGATGGTAGCAGTGGTACCGCTCGCCAGCTTGAAGTCGATCAAGCGGTAGAAGCGGCGGGCGCCGCCACCCTTGTGACGGGTGGTGATGCGGCCCTGATTGTTGCGGCCGCTTTTTGCCCGCACAGGAAACAGCAGCGAGCGCAGCGGCTTGTCGGTCGTAATCTGGTCGCGGTCCTGGCTGGTCATACCGCGGCGAGCTGGGGTGGTTGGCTTGTATTGTTGAATGCTCATATCTTATTTCTCCTCCCCCTTCTTGCGTCGCAGGAAACCGCGGCGCTGAGGCTTGGTTTCTGCCTTTGTTTCTTTCTCGTCCGAAGTAGCCTTGGCGTCGGCCTTCTTTTCTTCCTTCTTCTCGTTGTCCTCTACCTCAAAGAACGGCAGGCTCTCGCCTTCCTTGAGGGTGACGTACGCCTTCTTGCGGTCGGACTGCTGGCCGGCGACGGCGCGGCCACCCTTGCGGATGGTGCGCTTTGCCTTGCCCTTCCAGTTGAGGATGTTGACGTCGACGACAGTCACACCAAACTGGGCTGCGACAGCCTTGGCAACAGTGTGCTTGTTGGCGTCGGCCGGCACGTCAAAGACGTAGACACTGCTGGAGGCCAAGCTGAAGGTCTTCTCGCTCAGGCGCGGGCGAAGTAGCATCGTCTTTTCCATTACTTCTTACCTCCCAGCCATTCGTTAATGATAGCCAAAGCCTTCTCAGTAACGACCAAAGTGTCAGCGTTCATGACATCGAAGACGGTCAGGTAGTTGGCGGTTACAGCCTTGACGTGCTGCAGATTCCTGACGGCACGCTCAACCTGCTCGTCCTTGGTGTCGAGAACCAGCAGGACGTTGCCCTTGGCCTCGATCTTGTCAAGCAGCTTGACGGTCGCAGCGGTCTTGGCTTCCTTGTTTTCGAAGGCTTCGATAACAATAATGCGGTTCTCGCTGGCGGCCAGACTGAGGGCTTGGCGCAGCGCCAGGCGCTTGGCCTTGACGTTAACTTTTTTACTGTAGTTCTCTTCGCCGGTCGGGCCGAAGACAACACCACCGCCGCGCCACAGCGGGCTACGGATACTACCGACGCGAGCGCGACCGGTACCCTTCTGACGCCATGGCTTCTTACCACCACCACGAACAAGGCCGCGAGTTTTGGTAACTGCCAAGTTTTCGCGGCCGTTCGCTAGGTATGCGGAATATGCGAGCTTGAGGAGCTCGTGGTTCTCCGGCATTACAGCAAAGACTGCCTTGTCGAGCTTGGCAGGGGTTGCGGCCTTAGCGCCACTCTTGGTGAAAGTAGGAACGCTCATTACTTGGCCTCCTTGATGATTACGATACCCTTACGAGGGCCAGGCACAGCACCGACAACACCGATGACACCGAGTTCGGCGTCAACCAGTGCAACCTTGAGATTCTTGACGGTCACCTGTTCGTGACCCATCTGGCCGGCCATCTTCTTGCCCTTGAAGATCTTCTGCGGGTACATGCTACCGATAGAACCAACGCGGCGGTAGCTGCGGCCACCGTGAGTCTTGCGGCCGCGGTGGAAGTTCCAGCGCTTGATGGTGCCAGCCCAACCCTTACCCTTGCTAATACCAGTGACGTCAACTACGTCGCCAACTGAAAAGACCTCCGGGTTGATTTTGTCGCCAACCTTGAGGTCTTCAGGCAGTTCGTCGACGCGGAACTCGCGCACAATCTTCGGCATAATGTCGAGGCCAGCCTTCTTAAAGTGACCAGCTTGCGCCTTGTTTACGTTCTTTTCTTTTGCCTCTTCAAAACCGACCTGGATAGCGTTGTAGCCATCGGTCTCAGCGGTTTTGACCTGCGTTACAACACAGGGACTAGCGGAAAGCAAGGTAACAGCCTGCACAGTACCGTCTTCGGCGATGGTACTGGTCATGCCTACCTTTCTGGTGATTAATGCTTTCATAGTTTCTCCCGTTTTACCTTTCTTTGGGTACCCTTTAAGCGGTTGGGCTTCCGCGCACTTGCTGCTTTTTTGCAGCACGCTACTTACTGCCCGCCCTCGCTTGACTGCCTTTTTACGTGCATCGCACCGTGCTCATCGTGGCGTCTGCACCAGGTATCGTCAAATACCTCTCTGCACTCTGCCTTTGCTGCCCACGCTGCGCTGTACGTAACGTGCAGTGTAATAACTTATGTCCTTTCCCGGGTGATCAGCCTTCTATTTTTATGCGAGTTTGCATAAAAATGCTCGGCTTCGGGTGGTTCCCGGCTTTTCGCTAGAAAGCCAGGCCTTCCCAAATCACCAAGTGAAGGAATTTGTTATACCGCTAAAGTGTAACAAACAATGCTACCCCTTGTCAATATGTTGATTATTCTACATCATAAATGACGATTACGTTTTCTACGTGTTCGCTCTCGTTCTGCACTGGGCGGCTCTGCCTTCATGTGCGGCGGAATCTCTCTTTCAATCACGTAGGACGGAACGACACCTTGCGGAGCAGGAACATCAGAGCCAGGCCCGTGCGCCAGCCAAGCAAGATACGCAATCTGTTCAGGTGTCAACTTGTTCTTGTAACCCCTCCTTGTCTCATCGGACTTGTCTGGATATAGTGATGGCGAAGGCTCACATTACCCTTCACTAACTGGAACTGGTTGAAGCTCGCCCTTTTCTTGATTGCTAGGATACTGCTCGGTTGTCATGTTGCCCACCCCCATAAGTTACCTTTTAAACGGTTTTGCAAGCTCGACATTAGTAAGCATTCTGCGATACGGATAAGTTCATTGTATTTGGCGATACGGTCAGAGCGGCTGAATGAGCCGGTTTTGATTTGGCCGGTGTTAAGACCGACAGCCAAGTGCGCAATGGTAGCGTCCTCTGTTTCGCCAGAACGGTGCGACATAATGGTGTTCCAGCCGGCTTGCTGCGCCATGAGAACCGCGTCGATGGTTTCGCTGAGCGTGCCAATCTGTTTGGGCTTGATGAGGATAGCATTTGCTGCCTTAAGCTCGATTGCCTTCTTGAGCAGCTTGGTGTTGGTTACGAGCAGGTCGTCACCTACGAGCTGCAGGCTCACACCGAGCTTCTGTGTAAGTTTTTGCCAGCCGTCCCAGTCGCTCTCTGCTAGGCCGTCTTCGATAGAAACAATCGGGTATTTCTGTGCGAGCTCAGCGTACTTATCGATAAGCTCGTCGGTTGTGTAGCGAGCGCCTTCGCGGGCAAAGTTGTAGGTGTCGCCGTCAATCAGCTCACTTGAGGCAACGTCAAGTGCCAGCACCACATCGACACCTAGCTTATAGCTAGCTTTCTCAATAGCCTCTGTGATGAGCGACAGTGCCTCATCAGAGCCGCCAGTTACGGCTGGTGCGTAGCCGCCTTCGTCGCCAACGGTTGTGGCAAACCCTTTTTCGTGCAACACCTTGCCGAGGACGTGGTAGACTTCGCTGGCTATCCGCATGGCGTCTGCAAACGTAGCGGCGCCAACAGGCATAATCATAAACTCCTGGATGTCGGTCGAACCTTCGGCGTGCTTGCCGCCGTTTAAGATATTAAGCATCGGCATGGGCAAGGTGAACTTACTATTGCCTGCCAGATCACCAACATGCTGATAGAGCGGCACCTTTTTGCTTGCGGCTGCAGCCTTTGCAACGGCCAGTGAGACGGCCAGGATAGCGTTTGCGCCGAGTTTACTCTTGTTTTCGGTGCCATCCAGTTCGATGAGCAGTTGGTCGATGGTCTTCTGGTCACTTGCATCCTTGCCAATGATGGCCGGCGCAATAACCTCATTCACGTTCGCGACAGCCTTGGTCACGCCCTTACCATTAAAGGCTGCGCCACCATCCCTAAGTTCCAGCGCCTCGCCGCTGCCTGTGCTCGCGCCTGACGGCACGGCGGCGCGACCAAAGCTACCGTCCTCAAGCACTACATCGCACTCAACCGTTGGATACCCCCGGGAATCAAAAATCTGCCTAGCAACAATCTTGTTGATATTCATGCTCATGGAACTATAATACGTTTGTTATGAAGCGCACGGCAACCAAAAAATCAGAACACGCACGATCTGCGCCGCTGCCCGGCCGCCTTGTTTTTATCCGCCATACCGAATCGACATGGAATGCCGAAGGTAAATGGACGGGCATTACCGACATCCACCTTACGCCGAAAGGCCGCCGAGAAGCAACGAAACTAGGCGAAGCTATCCGCGATATCGACATTCATCACGCCTACACCTCCAAGCAAATTCGCACCGTCGAAACATTACTCCACATGATGGAAACCGCACACAACCTAAAAGACGTACCGTACGAACGCGCCGAGCACTTGAACGAGCGTGATTACGGCGACTACACCGGCCTTAACAAATGGGAGGTATTAGAACAAGTCGGCGAAGAAATGTTTGCCAAAATCCGCCGCAGCTGGAACCATCCTATTCCAAACGGCGAAACTATGAAGATGGTATACGAACGCGCCGTGCCGTTTTATAAAGAGCATATCCTTCCGAAGTTGCGAGAGGGTAAGAACGTCTTGATTGTATCCCACGGCAACACCATTCGCTCGCTCATCAAATATCTAGAACGTGTCAGCGACGAAGACATAGCCAGCCTTGAGATGCCGTTCGGACAAATCCTCCTCTACCATGTGGACGAGGAGGGCCGACATCACAGCAAAGAGGTCCGACAAATAGACATCATCCCGCCAAAGGCCTAAAAACTAAGATAAAAGCCGTATGGAGCGAAATAGCCAACAAGCATCGCTACAAGCAGCGCGACGTATTCCATTTTGCGGTCAATACGAAAGCGTTCGTACCGAACAAAAAACAGCCCGGCAATGAAACCGATAGGTAGACCAAACGTCACACTACCGCCACTCACAAACTTGAGCCACATCGAACCGACCAAGACGTACAGCAGCAGCTTGAGCAAAAAAAGCCCATCAACATCACTCGGCCGTTGAATACGCTTACGTTTAGCCATTAGTCCTATTTAACCCTACCCGCATACTTTAGGCAAGCTTGCGAATGGTTTTCGGCAGCGGTAGGTCGGCCGGATGGCATGGAATGCCCTGGGCAGTTAACAGCCTGCTCAGCAGCCGCGTACTCAACCCCAGAATTGTATCGTAGTCGCCCTCGATATGGTCAATGGGCGGCGAGAGCGGATGCTGTATTGCCATGGCCCCAGCCTTATCCCGCCAAACATCAGTCGCCAGGAATCGATCGATTACGGCATCGTCATACGGTGCGTACACAACAGTGCTGACGGCAACTTCAGCCTGTCGCAACCCTGTCTCGTGGCAGACAAGCGCCACAGAGGTGTAAACTTCGACTGACTTGCCGCTCATTTTCCTTAACAACACCTTTGCTGTCTCGGCATCGGGTTGTTTCCCAAGTTGCCGACCCTCAAAGACAACGAATACGTCTGAACCGACGACCAGCGCGTCCGGATATTTCCTTGCGACGTCCAAAGCCTTACCCAGGGCAAGTTCCTTGGCGACTTCTTTTGGCTCGCGGTTGCCGTCGAGCTTCTCCTCGAATTCACTCGGGACACACTCGAATTCAAGACCCATAAGCTCCATGAGCTCCTTGCGGCGTGGCGAACCGCTGGCCAGGATTATTCTTCTCATCGAGCTTACTCTATGCTAAAGAGGCAAACGGTTCAAGTGTTTTGAGCTGTTTGTACTGGTCTTTCGCCCAGTAACTCATGATATCTTGTTGCTCCTCGAGCATGTGAACGTATTCGCGCCACTCGAGCCACTTGTGGGCTTCTACTTCATCGGGGTTCGGAGTTGATTCTTCGTCGGCATATGCAACAAATACCGGGCAAAATTCGTTTTCGATAATGCCGTTATACGGCGGCGTCATGTAGCGATACTTTGGCAGTACGCATCGTATGTCGTCTAATTGCCC
>CALKHY010000058.1 GCA_937988795.1 uncultured Candidatus Saccharibacteria bacterium | reverse complement strand
TCGAACAATTCGATGATGGCGGTGCCGGTTTTGCTGTCGAGCTTGCCGGTCGGCTCGTCGGCCAGGATGAGTTTGGGCTTGTTGAGGAGTGCCCGGGCGATGGCGGCGCGCTGCATTTGCCCGCCCGATAGCTCCTTGGGCAAGTGCTTCAGGCGGTCGGCCAGGCCGACGGCTTCTGCCAGTTTTTCGGCTGCTTCAGAGCGCTCTTTGCGGTTTGTGCGGGCAAAGATCGCCGGCACCGTCAGGTTGGTCTTAAGGTTCAGGAACGGCTGCAGATAAAAGAACTGGAATACAAAGCCGATAGTTTTGTTGCGGAAGTTGGACAGCGCGCGGTCGCTTAAGCGAGTAAGATCCTGGCCGTCGACAATCACCTTGCCCTCGCTCGGCTTGTCGAGCCCGCCGATAAGTTGGAGTAGCGTACTCTTGCCGCTGCCGCTCGGGCCGGTAAAGGCCACGAATTCGCCTTCGTGGATTTCGATGGAGACATCTTTCAGTGCTTCAACCCGTTGTCTGCCAATCTTGTACGTTTTGCTTAAGTTTTCTGTTTTTACGAGTACTGGACCCGTCGCTTTGCGCCGCGGTTTGCCTCTGGCCGTGAGAGAAGCGTCCTTAAGCGCGGCAATTGCTGCTTCAAGGTCGTTGTTGAAGACTTTCAGGAATGCGGTAGCTTTCTTACGTTTCTCGGACTCTAGCACGTTACACATTATGCTCATGGTTGGTGAGTATGGCAAGTTTTATAATATAAATCGTGCCCGCGATAATTTTTTGTTAATAATTCGACACATTTAGTCGCAAACAGCCAGATATCATCAGAGTATCCGGGCATCGCCCGCACTGCACCACCCTGGCGGGCGTGCTTGGGAGGAAAAGTATAGTTTCCTGCTTCCCTTGTGCTTTATAATATGGACGGTTAGCTTATGGACTTTTTTGATCCCCAAAAACAAAAACGCCATAATCGTCGCCTGAGTATCGGTTACGTCATAATCGGTACGGTACTCCTGTTAGCTACGACCATTCTTTTACACCTGGCGAATGGCTATGGTCTAGACCGGCAGGGGCGCGTGATTCAGAACGGCCTGGTGTTTGTGTCTACCCGTCCGTCGGGTGCCGAGATATACCTAAACGGTACTAGGCAAAAAAGCCGCACGAACGCACGGCTCAACATGCCGGCCGGGAAGTACGTACTGGAGCTCAAACGCAAGGGCTACCATGACTGGAAACGTGCTTTGCATGTCGAAGGGGGCAAGCTCCAGCGCTTTGACTACCCGTTCCTATTCCCGCTTGAATTGAATACAGAGGTTGTGAGACAGTACGAATCCGCGCCGGTACTGAGCACGCAGAGCATCGACAGCCGTTGGCTGCTGATCGCCTCGAACCAGGAGAACACGTTTGAACTGTACGATCTGAACGCCAAGGAGCCGGAGGCGCGCCAGGTAGCGGTCCCGGCCGAGATTTTGGCGGCAGGCAGCACCACTATCGGCTGGCAGACCGTGGAGTGGTCCAAGGACAACAGGCGCGTCATCCTGCAGCGTTCCTATGAGCGCGACGGGCAGAGCGGATCGGAGTACATCCTGTTTGACCGCGAGCGCCCGGAGGAATCGCAAAACTTGACCGTACTGTTCGGCTTTAACCCGACAGAGATTGAATTACGTGACCAGGTATACGACCGCTATTATCTGTACGATCAGAATAGCGGCCAGGTATTCACAGCAAGCTTGCGCGAACCAACTCCGCAGCCATACATCAGCGACGTGCTGGCATTTACCACCGAGAAAGATATCGTGACGTTCGTGACAGCCAAGGGCGCCGACGAGGGCAAGGTGCTCATCCGTATTAAGCAGGGAGATGGCCCGACGATGACCATCCGGGAGGTACCGGCCGGCACAGCATACCTGCTCGACATGGCCGAGTACGAAGGTGACTTTTATCTGGCAGTTGGTGCGGCAAGCGAAAACAGGGTGTTTGTGTATCGTGATCCCTTGGGAAGTTTGCGCCGCGCACCAAATGAGCCGCTGGTGCCAGTGCAAATCCTCAAGGTTAGTGCACCTAATCATGTATCGTTCTCGGCCAACAAACGCTTTGTGATAGCCGAGAACGGCGACAAGTTTGCGGTGTACGATATCGAAGAAGACCGGGGCTACGCCTACCAGGCGGCTGCCGCCCCTGACGCGCCAAGGGCGCATGCAGTGTGGATGGATGGGTTCCGCCTCGCTTATGTCAGTGGCGGCAAGCTGGTTGTCTTTGACTACGATGGCACCAACATGCACTCATTGTCAGCTGCCAGCCCGAACTACCGACCAATCTTTGACCACGATTACCGCTACCTCTACACCATCGACGACAAGCACACGCTCACATCGACAGCGTTGCTGACGCCGGAAGATCTGTAGTCCCACATAGCGGCATGCCAGGAATGGCCGACATCAGCACGCCCTGCTCGTTTGCTAGTCGCACATTCTCCAGCTCAAGGGCACGAC
>CALKHY010000057.1 GCA_937988795.1 uncultured Candidatus Saccharibacteria bacterium | reverse complement strand
TGGATGAGGGCTTGTTCACTCCTTAAGAACCCTTCTTTGTCAGCGTCAAGAATGGCGACGAGCGAGACTTCGGGCAGGTCCAGGCCTTCACGCAAGAGGTTAATGCCAACAAGCACGTCGTACACGCCGAGGCGCAAATCGCGCAGGATGTCGGTGCGGTCGAGCGTTTCGATGTCGCTGTGGAGATATGCCACTTTGATGTTGAGATCCTGCAGGTATTCGGTGAGATCCTCGGCCATGCGCTTGGTGAGGGTGGTGACGAGCACGCGCTGACGCTTGTCGACGGTGGCGCGGATTTCGCTGATGAGGTCGTCGATCTGGCCGTTCACCGGCCGGACTTCGATCTTGGGGTCAAGCAGGCCGGTCGGGCGGATGACCTGCTGGACCGGCTCGGGCGAGTGGGCAAGCTCGTACTCAGCCGGCGTGGCGCTGACGAATACCACCTGGTTGATGTGTTTCTCGAATTCGGTGAATGTGAGCGGCCGGTTGTCGAGCGCGCTCGGCAGACGGAAGCCGTGCTCCACCAGCACTTCTTTGCGGGCGCGGTCGCCGTTGTACATGCCGCGGATTTGCGGGATGGTCATGTGCGACTCATCAATCAGCATCAAAAAGTCGTCCGGGTAGTAGTCGAGTAAAGTGGCAGGCTGCTCGCCCGGCTCGCGGTCGGTGAGGTACCGGCTGTAGTTTTCGATACCCTTCACAAAGCCGGTTTCCTGCAGTATTTCGATGTCGAACCGCGTGCGCTGCTCCAGGCGCTGCGCTTCAAGCAGTTTGCCCTCTCTTTTGAACTGGTGCAGCCGCTCCTCCAGCTCGCGCTCGATTTTGCCGATGGCGATCTGCAGCTTCTCGTGAGGCGTGACGTAGTGGCTGCCCGGGAAGATGGTGAGTTCCTGCGGCTTGTCCAGAATCTCGCCGGTTAGAGGGTCGATCTTCAGGATGCGCTCCAGCTCGTCGCCAAAGAATTCCACGCGGTACGCAAATTCCTCGCCCGCCGGGAACACATCCACCACGTCGCCGCGGACGCGGAACGTGCTGCGCTGGAAGTCAACGTCGTTTCGCTTGTACTGGATATCAGTCAGCTGGCGCATGAATTTGTCGCGCAAGCGACGCTCGCCTACTTTAAGCTTGATGCTCATTTCGGCGTAGTCACTGGGATTACCGATGCCGTAAATGCAGCTGACGCTGGCAACGATAATAACGTCGCGGCGAGACAAAAGCGCGTCGGTGGCCGCGTGGCGCAGGCGTTCGATCTCGTCGTTAATCTGGCTGTCTTTTTCGATGTAGGTGTCGGTGCGCGGGATGTACGCTTCGGGCTGGTAGTAATCGAAGTAGCTTACAAAGTAGTGGACAGCGTTGTGCGGAAAGAACTGCTTGAACTCGCCGTACAGCTGCGCGGCCAACGTTTTGTTATGGCTAATCACCAGCGTCGGCTTTTGGACGTTCTGGATGAGGTTTGCCATGGTAAACGTCTTACCGGAGCCGGTTACGCCTAAAAGCGTCTGGTATTTCAGACCGTCCTGGACACCCTTGGTCAGCTGCGCAATCGCCGCCGGCTGGTCGCCGGTCGGTTTGTAGTCACTTACTAATTGAAACGAGGCCATCTTTTTATTATACCATATTTACCGCGCCCTGTCCGGGCATACCTCCGCCTGACTATTCCCAGTCTGCCGGCCCATTTCGATACATTCGTCTTGTGTGCTTTGCGCGCCGCTCTTCATTTGTGCGCGATGTGATTGCAGCTTCCAAATTTCCATCGCACCAATCCAACTCGCCCATAAGGTAAGGGCTATGAGGGAAAATACGGCTATTCTTGTCAATCCTTTAAGTAGCTTTCGTCCTTTCTCTTTTTTATGGACGTGACGAATGTTGTACGGCATGTCCACCCCTCCACATCGCTACAGTCCTCGGCCAGCAATGATATTAAGCACTTCCTCCTGATCGTCGGTAATGACGTAGATGTCCATGTCTTCTTTATCAATGGCGTGGGTTTTTTCGTACACCACTTCCTTAAGATAGTTATGCAGCGGCATCCAGAAGTCCGACTCAAAGAGGATGATTGGAATGGGTGGGATTTTGCCATTTTTCTTAAGTGTCAAAATTTCAAACAACTCATCGAGCGTACCATAGCCGCCTGGAAAGAAGATGTAGGCGCGAGCGGTAAAGGTTAGCGCCATTTTGCGGCTAAAGAAGTAGTAAAAACTGGCAGAATGACTGACGTAGCGGTTCGTCTCCTGCTCGTGTGGCAGCTGAATTGCCATGCCGATCGAATTTTTCTTGTCCGCCTCGTAGGCTCCACGGTTCGCAGCCTCCATAATGCCCGGCCCTGCGCCGCTGACGATTGTGAGATTCAACTGCTCCACAATCTTACGAGCCAGCTCGCGAGCGTGTTGGTAGTACGAACTGCTTTCAGGAATGACCGAAGAGCCGAAAAACGTCACGGTTGAGTGGTGTCCTTTCAACGCATCGAACGCCAGGCGGAAATCGTGCTCAATCCGGCGCATTCGCTCCTTGATCTCTTTTTCTGAAAGATCGCGCCGCACCCGCTCCTCTTCTTGCGCCATGAATTGCAACGGCGGCAGCTGTTTTTTTGACTTTTTAAAAATATTTCTTAACCCCATACTCCCCTCTTCATTTGTTTTTCTTGATTTGGTTTTTATTATACACATGTCGCCGCCTTAGACTATGCCAGCATATCGTCTTCTTGTAATGCGAATTGCGGCGCCAGCTCGCCGGCCAGCTGTTGGCGCACTGCCGCTTCCAGGTTCTCCTGATGCAGGTAGTGCATCATCAGCTCGTGCCATAGATTGTCGCGCACAAAATGGACAATGCGCTCAGCAAATGACAGTTGGTTGCAATACCCGAGCGCCACATCGAGCGCATTGCACGACACAATAGCACCATCTCGCACCAGGCCAAGATGCGCCGTGCCCTGCCAGAAACTTAAACTGGGATCAAGCTCTGCAAGGATATCTTCGCCATTGGTCCAGCCGAAATCATCCGGCTGCACGTGCGGCTCGAAGATTTCGGGATGGTACGCGTCAGTAAAGCGCGCGTAGTAGCGCTGGATCATGCGCCACGGCACCGGCTGGTCGGCAAGCTGCGCCGATGTGAACGGCTCTGCCACCGACGACTTTTGGATGATCTTGCCAAAGTCGGGCTTAACCTGTTGTAGCTTGGCGTATGAACTGTGGGAGCGAATCCTGTTCATCTCTTCACACACGAGCAAAATGGTAGTTATCGCAAGCCCCCTTATTTCCTGCCCGACCGGCAGCACCACGATTGCGCCCAGTTCGGGAAAACTGAGGATATTGTGGTGTGCCTTGGCGACATATTCGGTTGCCAGCTGCTGCCACCGTTTGTTTGACGGGCAGACCAGACTCATTTTTTTGATTTCGAAGTCGCTTGGTGTGAGTTTGGCGTACTGGTCACGGAACGTGCGCTGCCATGACTCTGATTCGCAAATCAGCGCCGCTGCGTACAGCTGGCCGGCAGTCTCGTGCTTGAACATAGACTCAAGCGAACGGTAGCCCAACCGCTTCATGGCCGCCTTCGGCGGCTTTTTCTTGAGGAAACGCTTGGCCACGCTCGCCTTCAGCACAAACACACTACTGGCCGGCTTTTTATTCAAAAAATGCACAACCTTTTCGACGACTTCCGCAGGCGTAGCGTCTTCGGCAATTCCCAGCGCCTTCCGCACCGTCTGCTCGTCCTGCTCAAGCCGAACTTGAAGCGCGCGGTACAGTTCCGGCCCGGTGGTGTCCGAAGGATCCAAACCGAGCTGCATAATCTTGGCTCGGGTTTTCTGGATAATATCAGCCGTCAGCCGAACATCAGTCCCCGGCAGTCCGGCCGCATACTCCAGCTGCCGGATACTCCGGCTAAATACCGGCTCCACCGCCCCCAAAGCCTCTGACAGAAAACGCGTCATACCTACCTACCAGATTACCACAAGCAGAATTAAGCCGAAAGCCCAGAGATAAAAAGCCAAGGGCTTCTAGCTACTGACTAAAGTGGTCTGGGTTTGTAGTCTTCCGGAGCGCGGCCGAGGAACTCTTTCAGTTTCTCTTCAGTGAGCAGTCCCTTCTGAGCGCCAAGGAAGAGGGATACGTGCATGCTGTTTATTGGCGCCCAGGTGAGCGCAGTTTCCAGGCTGCCGCCGCGGGCCAGTACGGCTGTCAGTGTGGAAGCAAAAGCGTCGCCGGCGCCGGTGCGGTCGATCAGATCGG
>CALKHY010000056.1 GCA_937988795.1 uncultured Candidatus Saccharibacteria bacterium | reverse complement strand
ACGCTGCAGATCGACGATTACGGGCTGGAAGTGGGCAAGACGGCCAACATCGTCGTGCATAATGCGCCGGACGCCTTTAGCGCGATTCGCTTCCGTCAACCGCCGCGTGTGGTGGTGTCTCGCGGCAGGGTGATCGCCGAGTCTCCGGCAGCGCAACCGTCGCTGACGATCGGATAATCTCGAGCGCGGCGCGACCTGCGGCGTCTGCGCTGGCCATAGTGGGTGTGTGACACTCCCCACGCCAAAAGGCGGGGGCTTCTGACGGACGCTTGCCCTTGCTGACCGCGCGAGGCGGCCAGCAGCGGGGCTACGTTATCCGGCACGGGTGTGTCCCACCCGGCTCGACGCAAAATGTTACGCGCCGCGTTGTGGTCCCGGTCGAGCGACAGGCCACAGGCGCATATGACCCAACGGGTCGAAAGGTCGAAGTCTTGGAACACCGCCCCACACTCCGAGCAACAACGCGACGTGTAGGCCGGGGCTACGAAGGCCACCTCACGACCAGCGCTTTCAGCCTTGTACGTGAGGTATTGCCGGAATGTAGCCCAGCCGCTGTCGAGGATGCTCTTGCTCAGATGGTGGTTTCGGACCATGTTCGTGACACGCAAATCTTCCAGCGCAATGCGGTCGTACCGACGCACCAACTCGGTACTCAGCTTATGCAGGAAGTCCTTGCGTTGGTTGGCGACGTGTTCCTGCTGGCGCTGCACGGCACGCAGCACCTTGTGGCGGTTGCGGCTACCGCGTCTGGCCCGCGCCAGCTTGCGCTGCAAGACGCGCAGTCTGCGCTGTCCGGCGCGGTAGAAAGCCGGATGCCCGACCTTTTGCCCGGCACTGGTCGTCAGCAGCGCGGCAATTCCGACATCAAGCCCAACCGCCCGGCCCGTCTCCGGCAGCGGCTCCGGTTCCGGTATCTCGCAAGTGAAGCAGGCGTACCACCGTCCCGCCTTGTGCTGGATACGCACAGTTTTGACCGTCCCTTCGAGGGGGCGATGCCAGCGCACGCGCACCCGCCCGATACCGTACAGCTTCAAGCGCCGCCCATCGAGCCGCGCGCCGAAGCCGAACTGCTTGAACAGAAAGCTGTTGTACCGACCACGCCCTTTGAAGCGCGGATAACCCGGCTTCTCACCTGCCTTGACGCGGCGAAAGAAGGCTTGAAAAGCAAGGTCTACCTGTTCGATGACACTCTGCGCGGTCTGGCTGAACATCTGGTTCGCGTAGGGGAACGTCCGGCGATAACGCTTGGCAAGCTCGTACAATTCGGCTTTGCTCACGCTTCGCCCCTCAAGCTGGTAGGCGTACTTGCGCTCTGCCAGCGCCAGGTTGTACAGCCCACGACAGGCGTCCAGCACACGCCACAGGTTTTGTTCCTGCGAACGCGATGGGTACAGCCGATAGCGGTAGGTTCGCAGCATTCAGACCGTCTTTTGCCCCTCGATGTACTGCTTAATCATCGCCAGCGGCGCACCGCCGACCGTCGAAACAAAATAGCTGTGTGTCCACAGGGTCGGCAAGCGGCTTTTCAGGTGCGGGAACTCCTGCCTGAGCAAGCGCGAACTACGCCCCTTCACGCGCTTCACAAACTTGTGGATGCCAAATTGCGGGGCTACTTCGCACAGCAGGTGTACGTGGTCCGGCATGACTTCCAGTTCAAGCACCTCGCTCTGTGTTTCATCCGCCACTTGCCGGATGATGGCTTTCAGTCGTTCATCCACGCCGTTCACCAGCACCTTGCGGCGATACTTCGGGCAGAAAACAACGTGGTACCTGCACGAATACACCACGTTATTGTTGCTCTTGAATTCGCGTTGCTTAGCCATAACCCCATTATGTAGCAGGAGGCTATCTAACGAAACAAGCATTCGGTTTTCAGAGGGGGCAGCGCTTCATCCCCACAGCTAAAGCTGGGGGCTTTCGCGCTGTATTTTGTGGTAAAGGCGCGGCTGAAGTTCTTGGGCATCAGGTCGCCATAACCCTCAACGACGTAGGCGCTTGGGTCGATGATCGACTGGCGCAGGTAGTCCGCAGCGGTTAGGCCGGGAACGCGCCCCACCGCCCGCTCACCGATGCTGAGCAGGCCGGGGCCGACCAACCGCTCATCCGAATCACCGCGGTGTACCTGAAGTGCCTGAGGCGCGAAGGCCAGCACGTCGATGTTCGACGGCCCCTGACCGCCGACCTGAATGGTGTAAGTCTGCGCTTCGCTCTCCTGCGCGAGCGCAACCTGCTGCCCGGACAGAACCCCGGCACAGATGCCGAGGACGACCGTAGCGACGAATATGATTGCTACCGACTACGAACGCGAAAGCTGCATGATGGTTGTCCTCCACGGGACTCCTGAGTATCGCGGACACACAGCAGTCTAGGTGACAACCGGAAGACAACCATCATGTATTATATGGAAGTGTAAATCATTCT
>CALKHY010000055.1 GCA_937988795.1 uncultured Candidatus Saccharibacteria bacterium | reverse complement strand
ATGTGGTCGCTCGAGCAGCTCCCTGCTGTTAACGCCGGGCGGCAGCTCGATGTTAACCAGCCGTTCAGGCCAGAGTTTCATCGATTTGGCGAGTTCATAGAAGTTTGCATTCTTTTTTTGTACGGCGTGCGCGGCCAGCCAGGCGGCCATGCGGACGCCATCGCCGCTGGATAGCCATTTCAGGTCGATATGGTGGCCGGTAAATTCGCCGCCGCGCGTCCACGGCCGGCCCGCGGCCTGCAGTTCGCGGAGTTTGACTGTCACATTGGCGTCACCGTTATCGCAGAACTCAAAGCCGATGCCCTGCTTCTCTAGTTGGGCAATCATGGCGTCGTTGGTGTATCTGGTGCCGACGATGCCCGGCTGCCCCTCGGCCATGAGTTCCATCACCCGGTTTCCCTCAAGTTCCTCGAAGTGCATGTTCCCGTCTTGATCAACATAAGCGCCGACGCCGATCATGCGGTCGGCGTCGCCGTCATTCGCCAGCGCACCGACGAAGTTGGGGTTTGCGACCAGCTCGGCGCGCGAGCGTAGAAATGTCTTAACGCCATCCAGATTGGCCGCACCGACGCCCTCGTTGATCGCGCCACTGCCGTCGCAGACAAACTCCTCAACCGTTGCGCCAAGTTCGCGCAGTACGCGGGGCGTTACGCGACCGCCGGCACCGTTCGCGCCGTCTACCACGAAGATTTTACCTTCTAGCGGACGCTGATCGCCAAACTCGTGCCGGATGCTGTCCGCGACAAGTCTCACATACTTGTCAAGCAGCTCCGGACGCTCCTCAGTATGTTCGGCAGTGGTCGAAAGAACCAGCCCGCTGTCTACTTGCGCCCAGTAGCGGTCGCTGATGTCGGTGATCTGTCGGCCGACTGGCTTGTCCGGGCCGACAGTTCCTTTCCAGCCGTTGTACTGTGCGGGATTGTGGCTGGCGGTTAATGCGACAGCCGATACGGCACCTTTGCTTTGTGCTGTTTTGAGTATTGCCGGGGTGGGTGCAACGCCCATGTATAGTACGTTGGCACCTGCTGCCATGGCTCCGGCAACAGCGGCGGGCGCCAGGTAGTCGCCTGACGGCCGGGTATCGCGGCCAATGACACAGGACTCGCCGGCGCCTGGTTCTGCCAACATGCTATGGAGTGCATACGTGAGGCCTGCTACTGTTTCGGGATTCATCTTGCCCGGTCCAGGCTCCTCTGTCGCGACACCGCGAAATCCATCCGTACCGCCCAGGACAGGGCGACTCAACACAGACTCTGACATCAGTGTCTCCTGTTTGCAAAGTAACAGAGCTAGTATCCGCCGTGCCGGGCACGTGGTAAATAGCTTTTGGCTGTCTTTTTATGACAATTTATGCGGGGTGCGGCATGGGCGTGATATAGCGTGATATAGTAGCTGTATGTCTGAGTTCGATTACCGTGTACTTGGCTTAGAGCCGCGTGACAAAATCGTATATGAGACGCTGTATAAGCTGGATAAAGTGTCGCTGCGGTCAATCGCTCAAGAGACCGGCATGAATCGTGGCACGGTGTATGAGGTGATCAAAAAGTTGACCAGTCTAGGGCTGATCACCTTCACGCAAGTTGGCGAACGACGGTATTACTCGCCCGCGCCGCCAGAGGTGTTTCGCGAGCTCATTCGCGAGCGACGCGACCAGCTGCAGCAGCTCGAAGTCGCCGCGGAGGAGTATATCCGCTCCCTCGAATCCAAGCAGCCGGTGACAGGCCCTGGCTACTTCGCCAGTTTTTATGAGGGCGAAGAGGGTGTCGCCGCTATCCTGAGAGACGTACTCCAGACAATGCGCGGGTTGGAAAAACGTGAATATTGCGTATTTTCGTCGGAGCGGGCCAGCAAGGTTATTTACAACCGGTTCCGCAATTTCTCGCGCCAGCGCGTTAAGCTCGGCATTTTTGTGCGGGTTATCTCCGATAAACCTCCGTCGGACAAGGTGATACTGGCTGAACGCCGCCAGCTGCCCGCCGGCCGTCAGTTCCTGAACGGCTACACGCTCATTTATGGTGATAAAACCGCGCTTATATCTGTTGGCGAAACGAACACGCTATCAGCTATTGTCATCACCGACAACGGTGTTGCTAACATGCAGCGCCTGATCTTTGAACAGCTATGGCAAAGTCTTGAGTCCGCCAGCCAAGGCCAAGATCAAAGCCAATCAGCACAAACACCTACGCCGCCTCCAAACGACACGGCACTCTAGGGCTGCAAGAAATATACAGCTTCACATTTTACCCCTGTTATGCTACAATAAGCCAAGCATTTGACGATGTCGTAGTCAAAAAATGGCCCCATCGTCTAGCGGTCAGGACACCGGGTTTTCATCCCGGCAACAGGGGTTCGATTCCCCTTGGGGTCACCAGAGGAAAATTATCAGCCTTTAAGGCTTGGAACAACGGATTCACCCCTGTAAAAAGGGGTGAATTTTGATTTCGACCGCCCAAATCTGCGTAGGTCGGCAAAGTCTTGAAAATCAGGCCGAAAAACTGCGCTTTTTTGACCGGATCAATCTGTTTTACGATCAATTCGCCTAAGTTTTCGACGAAATAGCGGACACGGGCGATAACCGTGTCTATATCCATTGGTTTTTTGTCGTTGACAAATTTAGAGAGAGAGAGTACTATAGACTCTGTAATTCTAGGGAGACCTATAGTGAGCAGCGGAGATAAAGCCCCTAACCCTGGTATAGACAGCGGGATTGAGAGAGGCCCAATAGACCCGGAGCAAGGATTTCATCTAAGAGTCTTTGCAGATGGCGTGCTTAGATCTGCGGCACCTTTGGGCACGCCTCCCGAACGCGTCAAACCCGGACAGTTCTTGATCGTCTATCAGGACGAAGAAGTCACCTCGGCACACGGCGTTATTCATCACCCAACTACAGGTCAGTCACTAGACGTTCGCGTTGATAGATATCGGGATGGTCGGCCGATAGAGTACTATTTTGCAGCTACTGCCCATGAGGCACAAGGGGAACTGCAGCCAGGAACATCGCACTGGGAAATATTACGTTATGGTAGCGACATGTATACGCTACGGGGTTACCCACTTAGAGAGAGTTCTACGCCTGTGTTAACAACTCAGGAATTAGTTCAAGCCCTAGGCCCTCAGTAGTCTTAATTCTGATTTGCGACAAGATCGTTAGCTTCAATCTAGCACGTACCAGACAAAAAGCCCGGACGCCGCCGAAGCAGCGCCGGGCCTTATGACTAATACTCGCTCGCCAGCATAATCGTCAGCACACGCTTACACTCACTATCCAGCGGGTCACTGCCGTACTGCATGCTCTGGTCGTAGTAATCTATCTTCCAGAACACCTTTTCACCGTACCAGTGAACTGTACCGAAGTCGTGCTCACCGTATGGGTCGTTATCTTCGTTAAACTCACTAAACCGGCGTATCTCATCAAGCAATAAGTGCAAGTTCTCAAGCACCTGTACGCCTGATGTAACAATTACCCCCATACCACTCTTGCGGAACTCATCATTTAACTTCGCGACCTCCGTTACGTTCTCTGTCTGCATAACAAACCCTCCTTTGATTAACTCTTTTGACTTTCGAGCGGTTCGACCTCCCACTCTGTCGGACGGGCAAGGACAGAACTGCCCACGTCAAGGTGGAGCACCCGGCGGCTGAACGACCTTGATGTGGGCAGTTATGGCCTTATACTTAGGCGACAGTGGGAGGGCTAACCTCTGGTAGAATAAAAGCTATAGCTAGCAAACTTCATCTTAAAGAAAATCCGACTCTCCATGACATTCAGCAGTATGTGTTTAATTTAGAAAAAGAACGCGGTTTCGATAAAAACACCGTACTGGAAAAGTATCTGCTCCTGTCGGAGGAAATCGGAGAGCTGGCTAAGTGCATCCGCAAGTCGGCCAGTTCAATGCGCGTTGATAGCGCCAAGCAGTACAAGTTCGATACTGCCGGTGAGTTCGGTGATATCCTTATTCTGCTCTCTGCGCTGGCAAACAGGCTCGGCGTTGATCTTGAACAAGCCTTTAGAGACAAAGAGGAAGTCAACAAACAACGGAAGTGGGCGTAGTGTCGAATAGCATTGGCCTCGCTAGAGGCACGGTTAAGCTCGTGCCACACGACCCGTTGTGGCAATCACACTTTGAGGCTGAAGCAAAATTGTTGCAGCAAAAGCTCGGCATCAGCGCTGATCGTATCCAGCATGTCGGCAGCACGGCTATACCCGGCATTCTGGCTAAGCCAATAATCGACATTGCCATTTCGGTAGACTCGCTGAAAGTAGCGGATGAATGGGTGAAACTACTGGCCGAACTCGGCTATTGGAATAAAGGCCCGCAGCCGGACATGCCGGAGCGCCGCTTCTTTGCTAAGGGGCCGGAAGAAAAGCGAATCGTGTACCTCCACGTGGTCACTCATGAAGAATATAAAAGGCTTCTGGCTTTTCGTGATGCCTTACGAGCCAGCCCGGAACTAGCTAACGAGTATTCCGACTTGAAAGCAAAACTAGCCGCCAGTTTAGCGGATGATCGGGCGCGGTATACGAACCGCAAAAACGACTTTATCCAACGTGTTCTACAGGCTAAACTTGCATAAGTAACCATAAATGTTATAATACCTACATGATTTTACGAATCAGCCAATCTGTTATCACGACCACGACGACGCTATTGTCCTAGCCCGTCGGGTTTTCGCTGATCAAAGAAGCTCCCGCACGGCGGGAGTTTTGCTTTTCTCGAAGCAAGAACTCCATATAGGACAGAACGTAGAGATCAAACCTACTAACCTATCGGCTATATCCCGTGCCCCGGAGGTATTAGTAGAACGCTGCTCTTTTAGGACGGTTAGGCTATTCATATGTTGTGCCCCCACTGACACTACTAGTGTTACCTTGTATCTGTTAGTAATGATACACTATTTTATGAACTGACACTAGTAGTGTCTGTTACTATTAGTGTCAGTTGTCTACAGTGAGGCACATGGCATCCAAAGAGGCAAAATACCTCGCTGTATTCGGCAAACATGTTGCGGAATTGCGGCACAAGCGCGGTCTTACGCAAGAACAACTTGCGGAAAAGGCCGGACTGGCGCAGCGCACCATCGCCTCTATTGAGCAAGGGCAGCGTTGGGCGAAGTTATCCACTCTCCATAAACTCGCGAAAGCATTGGGCGTTCCCCGCAAGGAACTACTCGAAGACTAAAGTTATTTGAGATGAACATGGCAAAACTGCAAAAGACTATCGGTGCTAATCTATACAAAGCCCGCAAAGCCAAGCGCCTCACGCAAGAAGAGGTGGCCAAGGCCGTCGGCGTGACAGCCAATTATTACGCCACGCTGGAGCGCGGCGAAGCGATTGCGTCCATAGAAACCATGTACGACATTTTTACCGTACTCAAAGTCAAAGCTTCGGACGTTTTTCCGGATTAACTGGCTTTCTTTTTTCGTGTCGTGACCTTGCGTATCATCTCAGCCAATGCTTCATCAGATCGCGCTATCTCGCTGCCAAATGCTTCCATTGAATCAAGGAACTGGATCACATAGTCACGATCAGCGTTCTCGGGGTCGTGGATTTTTAAGTATCGGATTATCGTCTGGATATCTCTTTCGTATTGAGAGTCTTCGTCAACAATCGCCGAAGCCGTTATCTCGGGGCCTTCGCCAATCAACTCTACTTTTCCATCCCTAACTAGAAACGCCTGATCATCCGTAAGTATTCTGACTGGACGACTGGCGGTTGGTATCTTTTCCGCGAGTACTTCGCGATATTTCTCTCGGTTGTAGTGCACGACTAGCAGGAATGGCACGAAGTTCATGGCCGTGAGGTCGGTCAGGCCGTGGTGGTCGTCCTTTTTGCGCTTCCAGTCTCCGACCTCAATAGTTGGGCAGGCGATCCAACTGCCAGCAGAATTGCCAAAGTACCACTTATCCGGGTTTTGCAGGAATTTTCGTACAGCCTGTTCAAACCCGCATGCCCGCGCTTGCTTAAGCAGATAAAACGGGTCGCCGCCGTCCACAAGAATGATGTCGTAGCGGTTCAGTACGTCAAAGGCCGTTTCCTGCTTCAAATCTTCCAGCCACACTTCCGTCACCTCAAGACCGCATTCGCGCAGCGCCGCAACTTCCCATTCCACCCATGGTGTTTCGGCGTGCAGTCGCGACGCTGTTGGGATGTGGGCGATTTTGTACTCGTTGGGCGGTTTGGGCAGTGCTTTCAGAACTGCATCGCGGACAGCTGGCGATTTGGGGCCGATGGATGATTGAGTTTTGAGTCCGGCGGAGGTGAGGATTATGTTCATATCTGTTCCAGTATATCACTAGAACCAGTTATTGATTTTGGTGAACGCCGCCATTTGCCTGGCCAACACCGCAGAGTCGGTGCGCCGCATGACCTCTTTGCTAAAACCCTGCGAAATGATGTTGAGCGAGCCTTCCCATAGTATTTGCTCGTCGATAATAGCCAGCTTGCGGTGCCGCATGTCGTTAAAGAAGTAGACCTTTACACCGTGGTCGCGCAATACTCTAATAGCTTTCCATGATTGGATTTCTAGCAGCTTTTCGTGGTGGCGCGGGTTGCGGGTGTTGACCCGGACTTTGACGCCACTTCTGGCAAGTTTTGCAAATGACCCGGCAAAATAAAGGGCGCGCTTTTCGGTAAGGAATGGGCTTTCGATAACGACATACGTTTTGGCCGACTGGACGTCGCGCAAAAACGCCCGGTAAAAACTCGCCTCGTTGAATAACTGAGATGTCAGCAGGCCAGAGCCGTCAGCAACCCTACTCTTATTGAACAACCTAAACATGGTTCACCCCCTCGCCATCGGCAATATAGGTCATTGTACCGTCTACTTCCACCACTCCCAAAGCCTTTAATTTCGGGTCAATCTCCTCTAAAACATCAAGCAAGATTTCGACCTGACTCGTCCTGTGGTTCACCATAAGAGACTCATCAGCCTTTGATGGGTCTTTTTTGATGCTTGCTAAGGTGTAAAGTGCACTTAATTTGACCGTTCCAAATTCATTTCTAGATAGGTCGTAGGTTATGCCCTCTGGAAACACTAGCTTTTGGTATGTAATCCGATGCTCAATCGAGGCGTTGCTCCAAATCTTAGGAGCGTTCGACATAAATTGTAGAGCATAGTCGATAGAGTCGGTCTTCAGGTCTGATATTGCACTGA
>CALKHY010000054.1 GCA_937988795.1 uncultured Candidatus Saccharibacteria bacterium | reverse complement strand
GACGGCATGAACCTGGTAGCCAAAGAGTTCATCGCCGCCCGCAACGACGAACGTGGCGTCTTAATCCTCAGCCAGTACGTCGGCGCCGCCCAAGAGCTACGCGAAGCACTCATCATCAACCCCTACGATGGCCAGCAAACCGCCGAAGCCATCCGCACCGGCCTTGAAATGCAACCTGCCGAACAAGCCCGGCGCATGCGCAAGCTGCGCAACACCGTCAAGAACAACAACGTCTACCGCTGGGCAGCAGAAATCATCAAGCGGATTGCGGAACTAGATTAACGGATGCTTATTTTCTCGGGATAACCCACATCCTTCCTGAAGTGTAGGCGGTCACTATCGTTGCTTTTGACATGCCACTTATTTGCAGTGCAAACAATTTGTAAACCATTTCGACAATAAATCCAACGCTATAATAAGCCCATGATTGACCCAAATATACTTTACGAAACACAATTCGCGAAAGATTTAGTAACAGATAGCACAACTATTGCCCAACGCCTATTAAAGGCTCCGAAAGACAAAACACCAGAACCAACTGAAAGGGACACCTACATACACCAGGTATTAAATTCATTCAGCGGACTAGAGGCAATTCGCGAAAATCTAGATATGGCTGAAATATTTCTTGGATCTTACTCTGTATCAAAACGTTGGAAAGATAGATACGATCAAAATCACTATTTTACCTACCATTACGAGATGTGGATCATGAACGCCGTTCGTTTTTACGAAAGACTTCTCATGCTTATAAACAGCGTTTACTGTCTTGGAATAAATGATAAGGATGTTACCTTCAAAGAAATTAGTCAACACCCCACACTCAAAAACACCCGCACGCTTGGAGTACTAAACAAACTACATGGTGCCCTGGGGAGTTTGCAAGAGGCAAAGAATTGCGTATTTCATCGTTACCAATATAATGATGATAAACTACGTGGGGTTGCACGCCTGAATTTTATAGCACGTTATAGTAAGAACAAGGATGAGGTGACCGAACTTAGACGGATTGCAGAGCTTAAAATGAAAGACTTCTATCTGCGCGAAAAACGAAAAGAAGTTACAAACAACAATATTGAGTTAGTTAAGGCTGCAAATATTCTCCTAGAAACTCTTGGGGAGCAGTATAAAAGACATAGAGATAGCCTGCCAAACTAAGGCGTTGCATTATTATTCATTCGTGACGGGAGACAGGGGCGTTTGCTTTGCAAACCATTTCGTCGCGTACTCGGAGCAAGCTCCTCAAGCGCGCTCCTCATGAGCGAACCTGCGACTACAAGTATTTTACTTTTCTTGATAGGGAGACAGGGGGCGCTGCTTCGCAGCCGCTGCGCTCCGTGCTCGATGCGAGCATCTGTGCGCGGAGCTTGCGAACGAACCTGCGACTACGAAATTTTGCCTTTGGCAAAATTTCTGTCGCAGGTTCGAATCTGCTTCGCCCACAAAGAAAAATAGCCAAGCGCTGCCTGGCTATTTTTCTTTGGCAGGGGAGACAGGACTCGAACCTGCGACACCCGGTTTTGGAGACCGGTGCTCTACCAACTGAGCTACTCCCCTATGGGTGATAACAGAGATATCATACTGCAAAACGGACGTTTTGTCACCTGTCTTAAGGCCGCATTCTGGCCTCATGATCCAACAACATATAGGAACGAACGAGTAAAATTATCGTCAGCGCAATCTTCCGGACCATCAACAGATATGGCATACTTATAGTACATGTCGAAGGTTGTGCCCACGAAACCACTGTTTATTATGTTGTATGGCTACCCTGGGTCGGGCAAAACGTACTTTGCTCGGCAGTTGGCTGAGCACATGCAAGCGGCACACCTGCACAGCGACCGCATCCGCGGCGAACTCTTCGAAACGCCGCGCTACGACCGAGAGGAGAATGCCGTAGTAGATCAGCTGATAGACTACATGACCGGCGAGTTTTTGAATGCAGGCTTAAGTGTCATTTACGATGGCAACGCCACGCGGCTAAGCCAGCGCCGTTCACTCAGGGATATGGCCCGAAAATACAAGGCAGAGCCGCTACTTATCTGGTTTCAGATGGATATTGAAAGCGCCTACGCACGGCTCCTGAAACGGGACCGTCGCCGCGCCGACGACAAGTACGCGCCGCCCATGGATCGCGCTGCGTTTGAAACCGCCATAAGTAACATGCAGAATCCGCAGAATGAGGATGTCATCGTGCTCAGCGGCAAGCACATCTTTGCTTCGCAACTCAGCGCATTCCTCAGGCGCTTGCGCGAGCTGGGCCTGGTGCCGCCCACCAACGACGTTAGCAACCGCATGATCAAACCCGAACTTGTGAATCTCATCCCCAACCCGGCGGCCGGCCGTGTAGAAGATCGGAAGAG
>CALKHY010000053.1 GCA_937988795.1 uncultured Candidatus Saccharibacteria bacterium | reverse complement strand
CGTGGCCTATACCGGCGCGCTGGGCCAGCCTAACTACCTTGAACCCCTGGTCGATGCGATGGCACTGCTCAGGCAGCAGGGCGAGAACCGCATCGTCGCGCTCATCGTGGGTCGGGGCGAACGCGCCGAGGCGCTAGCACGGCGCATCCAGGCACTCGGCCTGCAAGACCGCATCGCGCTGCACGGACAAATCCCCAAGCGGGCCATCCCGACGCTGCTACAGCACGTCGACATAGGCTACATCTCCCTGCGGCCAGAACCGCTCTTTCGCTTTGGGATTAGCCCCAACAAGCTGCTGGACTATATGGCTGCTCGTTTGCCAGTGCTATTTGCGGTATCGGCCGGCAATAACCCAGTTGAAGAGGCCGGCTGCGGCCGCAGTGCCGTACCAGGCGACCCCGTATCCATTGCCGAAGAATTGGCAGCATTTTCTAAAATGCCACACAATGAGCTGGTCGAAATGGGCAACCGGGGGCACGCCTATGTCAGGCGCGAGCACGATTACGCGACGCTGGCAAACCGATACCTGAACATCCTGCGACAGCCGGGACAGGCTTTCCCACCCGCGCTGCCAAGTCACACCCAAACCCAATGAGCTACACCCAAACACTGCGGCACGCGCTCGTCAACCTTCCAAGGTCTGCCAAGCAGCTGATCGCCATCTCGATGGATTGGATGCTGCTTTTGGCCGCGTTCCACTTGGCACTGTGGCTACGCTTCGAGTTCTTCTTCTCCACCGTACCCTACATGTGGCTTTCGCTGCTGGCGGCCTGTTCCGGCGTGTTGGCCCTTTGGGGACTGGGCCTGTACCGCTACATCCTGCGGCATATGAACGAGCGCGCACTGCGGGTCATCATCGGCGGCGTGCTGATCTCAGTCATGGCCGTCACGGCCGCCAATACATTCTTGCGGCTGGGTACCTCCTTGTCACGTGGCGTGTTGGTCATTTATCCCGTTCTGGCCTGCCTGCTGCTTTTTGGCGTGCGTGCGTTTGCCAGGCGGTTGCTCTTTCGCACGCCTCAGGTCATCAACACCCGCATCCCGGTGCTTATTTATGGCGCGGGCAGCGCCGGGTCTCAGCTCGCTGCTGCCTTACGGGCCGGGCCGCACTACCATCCCGTCGCCTTGATCGACGACGATCCACGCAAGCATCGCCTAGTCGTTGCCGGCCTGCTCA
>CALKHY010000052.1 GCA_937988795.1 uncultured Candidatus Saccharibacteria bacterium | reverse complement strand
GGCATTTGGATTAATAAAGACCTCGAGCTCATCGTTGTCGACTACAAAGCAACCGCCAAAGACAAAGATGTCGGCATCGACAGCGACTGGCAGATTAGCTATAAGCGCCAGATGGAAATCTACCAGTGGTTGCTAAGGCGGAACGGCTTTACGGTTAGCTCAACCGGCTATTTTGTATACACCAACGGGCGGCTGGACCTCGACGGCTTTAACGGCCGGCTCGAGTTTAGAACGAAGATTATCCCATATACTGGCGACGATAGTTGGGTGGAACCGACCATTCTCAAGATGAAAGAGTGCATGGACGGTGATATGCCGGGCGTCGGCAAGAGCCTGATGGGCGGGCCCTGCGAATACTGCGCGTATGCGCGTGCCAGAACCGAGCTCACAATTGGCCATTTGCAGGCCAAAAAACGCGGCGTATAGTTATTTTTATGACGAACGGCAAAGACGAACGAGGCTTGGTGCTCCTGGCCCTGTTCGTGTTAATCATCATCGGCGCTATTATCGCGGGATTTCTGTTTGTGATGCAGAAGCAACGCGAGGCAAACGGCCAGAGCACGCAGATAAAAATCGAGGGGACCATCGACCTCTAGGCGCCGCCCGAACCGCCACGTAAATCTTCACCTATTTCTGGGTGAAAAGTGGTATACTTAAGAAGTAATGATTCGAATTCAACCCAGTCGCAGTTTTCGTTCCAGTCGCAGCTTGAGTTGCTGACCTACTCCCATTTGCCTAAGAATGTAAAAAGGAACGATCAATGTTAGACATCCAATTCATACGCGACAACCCCGAACTAGTTAAGGAAAAGACCAAACAAAAAGGTTACGAAGCTGACATAGATAGGCTCCTTAAGGTCGACGAAGACCGCCGGCGGCTGCTAGGTGAAGTAGAACAGATTCGTGCCGAGCGCAATGCGCTGGCCGACCAGCTGAAGCGGGGCAAGCCAAGCTCGGAGCAGATAGAGCAGGGCAAAGAGCTCAAGGCTAAACTGGCCGAGTTAGAGCAACAGCTTGAGCCGGTTGAGGCTGAGTTTTCAAAGCTGCTCAAGGTGGTGCCCAATATGCCGCTCGACTACGTGCCGGTCGGCGCCAGCGAGGACGACAACCAGGTTACAAAAACTGTGGGCGAAAAGCCGCAGTTCGACTTTACGCCCAGGCATGACTACGAGTTGGGTGCGGAGCGCGACCTCATCGACAAGGAGCGCGCCGCCAAGATTGCCGGTTCACGGTTTGTGTACCTGAAGGGCGGTCTGGTGCGCCTGCAACTCGCCTTGATGCAATTTGTTATGCAGACGCTTTGTGATGAGCAGGTTATCGCCCGGCTTGTACAAGAAAATGGTCTAAACGTTAGTACGAAGCCATTCACGCCAGTCCTGCCGCCGGCCATGCTGCGCACCGAGCCGTACGAGGCCAGCGCCCGTCTGAACGCCGAAGAGGTTACCTACAAGATCGAGCGGGACGACCTGTGGCTCAACGCCAGCGCCGAGCACACACTGTGCACCATGTACTGGAACGAGATTTTGCCCGAAGATATGTTCCCGATCCGATACCTAGGCTACAGCACCTCGTTCCGCCGGGAAGCTGGTAGCTATGGCAAGGACGAAGAGGGGATTTTCCGTTTGCACCAGTTCGACAAACTGGAAATGGAGTCGATCACGACACCCGAGACGGGCTTGGACGAACACAAATTGCACATCGCTATCCAGGAATACCTGCTCCAGCAAATCGGCTTGAGCTACCAGTTTGTCCAGAAGTGCACTGCAGACATCGGCAAGCCCAACGCCGCAGGCGTGGATTTGAACACCTGGTTCCCGGCGCAAGGCCGCTACCGCGAAACGCACACCGCTGATTACATGACCGATTACCAGACACGCGCCCTCAAGATCCGGGTGCGCCGCCAAGACGGCAAAGTAGAATTAGCTCACACTGCCGACGCGACCGCCTTTGCCATGAGCCGCATCCTGAAGGCAATTATGGAGAATAACCAAACCGCCGATGGCCGTATCGTGGTGCCTGAGGTGCTGCGTCCATTCATGAGCGGCCAGGCTGAGATTTAGCCCTAAATTTTAAGGAGGGGTAGGGTATGATTAAGAAAATCGAGATCGAGGGGATCCATATGGAAGTAGGTGACGATCTGAAAAAGTACGTCACCAAGAAGATTGGCAAGCTCGACAAGTACATTCCTCGGCGTAATCGTGATAGTGTTTGGGCTGATGTCAAGCTGACCGAAGGCAAGCACAAAACCCTCGACCAGCGTACCTGCGAGGTCATCTTGCATCTGCCGCACGAGAAAATAGTCGTGGCCGAGACTACTGTCAACATATTCGCGGCAGTCGACATCGTAGAAGAGAAACTCAAAAATCAGCTACACAAGTACAAGGAAAGACACGATGGCCCCAAACTCCGCCAGCGCCTGTGGGCCCGCTTGAGGCGCCGCTCGTCAGAGCAGGCCGAATGATTGGGTTAAAAAAGTATTTGCCCGGAAAGCACTAGGCGGCGTGGCAATATAGATTTCCTGTTTGCGGCATATTTACAACAGAAGTTTCATGAAAATATCTCGCGCAAGTTGGCAGAACGCGCTACAATATTTTGTAATGCCGAAAAATTGTTAAAGAGAGGGAGCTTTCCGGATGGCTATTCATCATTTTTTGGTCAAAAAAATACTTGGTGATCCGCAAGCGCGAACACTGAAACGGTTGCGCAAACGAGTAAAAGAGATAAACGCACTTGCCGAGAAATATGAGAAGCTATCCGACCGCGAACTACAGGAGCAAACAAAAGTACTGAAAAAACGGCTTGAGAAAGAGAGTCTGGACAAAATTCTGCCCGACGCCTTTGCGGTGGTACGCGAGACAGCCAGCCGCACCATCGGCCAGCGTCATTACGACGTGCAGCTGATCGGTGGTATGGTGCTGCACGAGGGTAGTGTCGCCGAAATGAAAACCGGTGAAGGTAAGACGCTGGTGGCTACACTACCAGTGTACTTGAACGCACTGACCGGCAAGGGCGTGCACGTTGTAACCGTCAACGAATACCTGGCGCAGCGTGACGCTGGTTGGATGGGTCAGATTTATGACTTCCTGGGTCTGAGTGTTGGCGTCATCATTGCCGACCATTCATATATATACGACCGCAGCTATACAAACACTGAACATGACGACGAGCGCTTCCGTCACCTCCGCCCGGCCACCCGTCAGGAGGCATACAATGCTGACATTACGTACGGCACGAACAACGAGTTCGGCTTTGACTACCTGCGCGACAACATGGTACGCGAGGTTAGCCAGCTGCGCCAGCGCGAGTTGCACTACGCTATCGTCGACGAGGCCGACTCGATCTTGATTGACGAAGCCCGGACGCCGCTCATCATTTCGGCGCCGAGCGTCACCAGCGGTACGGCATACCAGCAGTTTGCTAAAATTGCCCGTCAGCTGGAGAAGGACAAGCACTACGAAGTGGACGAAAAGCGCAGGACCGTAGTGCTTACCGACGCCGGCGTCGACAAGGTCGAGCGCATTCTGGGCATCAAAGGCCTGTACGCCACAGAGAACATTCGCACCATTTACCACCTGGAGCAGGCACTGCGTGCCCAGGCGCTCTTTAAGCGCGACAAAGATTATGTGGTAACCAACGATGGCCAAATTGTCATCGTAGACGAATTTACCGGCCGTCTGCTGCCGGGGCGCCGCTACAACGAAGGTCTACACCAGGCGATCGAGGCCAAGGAAGGCGTTGAAGTCCAGCAAGAGAGCATGACGCTTGCCACCATCTCGTTCCAAAACTACTTCCGTCTGTACGAAAAGCTGGCTGGTATGACTGGTACGGCCATGACCGAGGCCGAGGAATTTCACCAGATCTATAAGCTGGATGTGGTGGAAGTGCCGCCGAACCGCAAGGTGATTCGCGAAGATCGCCCAGACCGCATTTACAAGAACGAAGCCGGCAAATTCCGGGCCATCGTAAAGCTGGTGAAGGAGCTGCACGAAAAGGGTCAGCCGGTACTGCTCGGTACGGCTTCGATCGAAAAGAACGAAAGGCTTTCGCGCATGCTTACGAAAGCTGGCATTCCGCATGAGGTATTGAACGCCAAAAACAACGAACGCGAGGCCGCGATTGTGGCCAGGGCAGGGCAGAAGGGTGCTGTGACCTTGGCCACCAACATTGCCGGTCGTGGTACCGACATTGTGCTTGGCGAGGGTGTCAAGGAGCTCGGCGGTCTGTTCGTGATCGGTACCGAACGCCACGAGTCGCGTCGGATTGACAACCAGCTGCGCGGCCGCGCCGGCCGTCAGGGCGACCCCGGTATCACGCAATTCTTCGTGAGCACCGAAGACGACCTGATGCGCATCTTTGGCGGCGAGCGTATCGGCAAGCTCATGAGCCGGATGAACGTTGACGACGACACACCTATCGAAAACCGCATGATCTCAAAGGCGCTCGAAAACGCGCAGAAGAAGGTTGAAGGCTTCCATTTCGACATCCGTAAGCACGTCGTGCAGTACGACGACGTCATGAACCGCCACCGCAAAGCCGTCTACGCCATGCGGCGGGAGATTTTGCGCAGCACCGATATTTCCAAGCGTATAAAGATCTTCATCGAAGAAGAGGCGAAGGCGCTGGTCACGTCGCCAGAGCTCATGACCGACAAGTTCGAGCCTATGCTGCGCGAAGTCTTCCCGTTTGACGACGCCGCGCTCGACCGTCTGTTCGACACACCGGCCGATAAATTCGGCAACGTGCTCATCAAGGAGGCGCACGAGCTTTACGGCTCCCGCGAAGCGGCGTTCACGCCAGAGATTATGCGCAAAGTCGAGCACGACATTTACCTGCAAATCCTCGACAACCTCTGGATGCAGCACCTCGAGAACATGGACCACCTGAAGGAAGGCATCCACTGGATGAGCGTTGGCCAGCGCGACCCGCTAGTTGAGTACCGCCGCCGAGCGCAGGTGTTGTTTGACGAAATGCAGGCCGAATTGCGCCACCAGGTTGTCCGTACGCTATTCCATGCACAACCAGTCACCGAAAGCCAGCTCGAGCAGCCAATTGAAACTGAGTTGACCCGCGCCGCCCGTGGCTCCATTAACAACGCTGATAAGATTGTTGAGGCAACGACCGAGTTTGAAGCAGCCGATTTTGACACCTCATCGGCTCGTGCAAGCACGCCGGTCAAAAAACAGGCAAGCGTGCGCAAGAAAGCCCGCAAAGCCGAACGCCAGCGCCGGGCAAAGGCACGCAAGCGTAAGTAATCTAGCAGGACCGGTAGTGCAGGCATGAAACATATCGTTACTGAAGTCACCCTAAAAAACGGCGCCAAAGGTTTACTCATTCACGTTCCCGACGCCTCTGTTATGTGCTTTGAGTTTAACTTCCGTGCTGGCGAGTATTTGGTGTCTCCGGAAAAATGGGAAACCCCGCACCTTATGGAGCACATGCTCCTCGGCGCCAACGAGCGCTATCCTAAAAGCCGCCTGTTCCAGGCTGAGATCGAGAAAAATGGTGCCTACAGCAACGCCAGTACCAGCGTGTACGACATCAACTACGAAGCTGAGTGTGCGGATTTTGAGTGGGACCGCATTCTCGACCTCATGCTTTTAGCAATCACCAAGCCGCTGTTTTTGGCCGACGAATTCGACGCCGAGGCAGGGAACGTGCGCGAGGAGCTGACCGCGCGCAGCAACAATCACTTCCGCCACCTTAGCCTGACCTTGCGTGAGCAGTACGGCTTTATGGCTAAGACCGACGAAGAGCGGCTGAAGCTACTCGATAACGTTACCGTAAGCGACGTACGTGATCATTATGAGCGCACCCACACCACGCGCAATATGCGCTTTATTATTGCGGGCAACCTAACGCCCAAGCGGTACGATAGGGTAGTAGAGTCGCTCGAGAATATTGAACTCAGGATGGGCACATCGCGGATTGATTTGCCAGACGAACGACCTAAGCCGCAGAAGAGCCCAGTATACATTCCGAACAAGACCGTCAAAAATGTCTACTTTTACATCGATAGCTTTATGCAGCGGCGCATGACGGACCAAGAGGCCGACGCGCTTAACCTGGTAAACACCATGCTCACCGAAACGCTGTATTCAAAAATTCTTGGAACGGCGCGCGAGCGCGGCCTGGTGTACGGCATGAGCAGCGGCTACGGACAGACGAAACTGTCGAGCAACTGGTGGTTTGGTGCGCAGGTTTCCCAGCGCAACGCGCCCGCGCTGTTTGAGATTATCGTGGACGAGCTGAACAACATTTTCCGCGGAGAAATCGCAACCGAGGACATCGAGGCGGCCAAGGCCTATGCGCTCGGCCGTTTCCAGCGCAGCGCGCAGACCGTCGCCGGCGTTGCTGGCGGCTATAGTGGCCGGTATTTCTTCGACGAAGTGTTGAACGACTACTACCAGGTGCCGCGCCGCATCAAAGCTGTGACCAAGAATGATATCGTCGAGATTTCTACTGCGCTGTTTGCCGAGCAGATTTGGGGCCTCGGCGTGCTCAGCAATTGCGATAAATCGTTCGCCAACGAACTCTACAAGCAAATCGAACCGCTTTGGGCCAACTTTAAGAAAGATTAATATACGGCCTGCACGTGGCGGCTAAGGGGTTCATACGGTATACTGGTCGTCATGATGGATGACCTCAAGCAGCCCGCCATGGATTTGCAAGCTTCGGTGGAAGCGGCGTGTGAGCGCATGAATATCGATGCGCTTTTAAAGCGCAAGCTCGAACTAGACCAAGAGTCAGCTCATCCTGATTTCTGGAACGACCCCCGACACGCGCAGGACGTGGTGCAGGAACAGGCCAAATTGGAGCGTCGCACGCGTCCGTGGCTGGATCTCCAAAAGGACATCGAAGATTTGGTCGAAATGCTCGATCTTGGCGACGAGACCATGCGGCCGGAGCTGGAAAGCGATCTCACCGAACTGACCGTACGCTTTGCCAAGCTTAAGGAAGAGCTCAAATTTGCCGGTCCGTATGATAACAACGACGCAATCCTCAGCATCTACGCCGGCGCCGGCGGCACCGACGCCCAAGACTGGGCGCAAATGCTCATGCGCATGTACGTGCGCTGGGCAGAGCAGAACGGATACAAGGTAAAAACCGTTGATGAAACACCGGGCGACGAAGCGGGCATTAAGAGTGTAACTATTGAAATAGAGGGCGATTTTGCGTACGGCAAGCTTAAAGGTGAACATGGCGTGCACCGTTTGGTGCGCTTGAGTCCGTTTAATTCCGCGGCTTCGCGCGAGACCAGTTTTGCCAAAGTTGATGTATTGCCCAAAATCGATCGGCCGGAAGAGCTGGAAATCGACGAAAAGGACTTGCGCATCGACGTCTTCCGCAGCGGTGGCCACGGGGGCCAGAGTGTGAATACGACCGACTCGGCAGTGCGCATTACGCACATCCCGACAGGCATCAGCGTTTCCATACAAAACGAGCGCAGCCAGTTGCAAAACAAAGAAACGGCTATGACCATCTTGCGCTCGCGCCTCATACAGCTGCAGCTGGAGCAGCACCAAGAAAAGCTCAGCGAACTCAAAGGCCCTAATCTTTCAGCAGAGTGGGGGAACCAAATCCGCTCCTACGTACTCCACCCGTACAAGCAGGTCAAAGACCTCCGCACCAAGCACGAAACGTCCGACGCCGAAGGGGTGCTCGACGGTAACCTTACGCCGTTTATCGACGCCTATCTGGACTACTCGTTAGGCAGTGGCGAAGCCAGTTAGGCCTTTGTGCCATTGGTTTGTGCTGCAAGCCACAGATAGAATACGCCCCTGTTTTCTTCGGCCAACCCCTCGACTGCGGCCGACACCTCTGACGAATCAGAACCATGCACGTCCGCCAGGCTCTTTATGTGCCGAAATGCCGCCAAAAGATCAGGCATTTCATGCAATCTGTTAAATCGCTCCAGTTGCTTGTCGTATTCCACTTGTCTTGACCATCGCGTGAATACTCTTTGCTCAGCCCGTGTCATGGCGTTAAAGTCGCGTAAGTCTCCATTTTGGTAGTTGTTGTGGATCGTGGGCCAGTCCGGAAGCCATCGGCTGGCGGTTGACAGTTTCGCCATGTCTACGCTCTGCTGATATTCCTGTTCTTCCCATATGTCGAATAGCTTCTGGTCGCGTACTGGCATGGCGTCGTATCGTTCCCGGTATTCTTGCGGGTGGGCAAATTCGAGTTCGTAGAGTTTCGTAAATGACCTGCGGAGCTCAAATCTCGCGGCGGCCCGCTCCACCTCCTTGGCGATAATCTTCGGATTCTGGGAAGATGGCCGGGGATGCCACGTCAGCACTTTCCATTTCTCGTATACTCCGTAAATACCTTTATCTTTAAGTTGGTCGACGAGACAGGAATATGCGTCAAAATCGGGGTAGAGTCCGCCGAGCGGCTCCTCGACAGCGTTAAATTCGGCGGTAAGTTTACGAATAAAGCGTGGGAATACCGACTTTACTGATACAGTGTCAAAATCATCCGGACTAAGAAGTGCGCGTAGTTTATTGATCCATACAGCATCATCTGCCCATATCGAAAAAGCGAGTTGCTCAGTTGGGCTCATTGTTCGCGTCCAATGGGCAAAATGCCGCGGGGCGTATTGCTTGAGTTCGAGTATGTGTTCCCAACTGGGCAGACCGCGACTGGCGGTATCGGTGATAGCTTGCTGTAATACGGCGCTATACCAGTCTGCTTCCCAATGATCATATTCCTCGCGGGTGTCCTGGCCCTCTCGTGCCTGTCCGGCGGGCGGCATTGCCAGATAGCGGTCGAGATATTCCTCGCGATTTGTTACCCATAAACTAAAGAGTTCGCACCGTACCAACAATAGATTATCGTTAAGCTTTCTTTCGGATGCATCGGGCGGGTGGAAGGGATCGCGGAACGATTCGTGCATGATTATAATTTATACAATAAATTGTGATTTTACGTCAAATAGACCGGCAAAATTTTGAATGGCCGCGCGTGCTATAATGGGGAGGCAATGATTTTATTGGACAGGGTAACAAAGACGTACGGGAAAGTAGCGACGCCGGCGCTTGATCGTGTGAGTTTGCACGTTGAGCCCAAGGAGTTTGTGATCGTCGTCGGACAGAGTGGGGCAGGTAAATCTACGCTACTAAAGCTGCTGACCCGCGAAGAGCGGCCGACCAGCGGTAAGATTATTGTTGGCGGCATTGACTACGACAAATTAAAGGATAAAGACATTCCGATGCTGCGTCGCAAAATCGGCGTGGTGTTCCAGGATTTTAAACTTTTACCCAACCGCACAGTGTTTGAAAACGTGGCGTTTGCGCTCGAAATTGTGGGCGCAACTAACCAGGAGATCCGCGCGACTGTGCCGAAGGTACTTGAGATTGTGAACCTACGCGGCAAAGAAAACCGTATGCCGATGGAGCTGTCAGGCGGTGAGCGCCAGCGCGTAGCCATCGCGCGCGCCATTGTGCGCCAGCCAAAAATCCTGATCGCCGACGAACCGACCGGTAACCTCGACCCCAAGCACGCCTGGGATGTCATTAAAGTACTCGAAAAGATTAACCGTTTCGGTACCACAGTGCTCTTGACTACGCATAACCAGGAAATTGTGAATAAGTTAAAACGCCGTGTCGTAACCATCCAGCACGGCCAGATAATAAGTGACCGGGCTAAGGCCGAATATACTCTATGAACAGAAAGCTTATTACATTAACCCGCATTATTAACGCGGGACTGATCAATTTTATCCGTAATGCCTGGTTGGCGATTGCTGCCATGGCCGTGATGATTATCACGCTCACGATCGTGCTCTTTTCGGTTATTACCAACGCAACGTTTTCGCATACCATCGCCCAGATCACTGAGCGTATCGATGTTTCGGTATATCTAAAAGATTCCATTGACGAAGCCCAGGGGAGGGCATTTGCCGAGAAGCTGCAATCACAGCCAAATGTCGAACGGGTGACATACCTGTCTAAAGAGCAGGCGCTGGAGCGCTACCGTGAGCAGAACGCTAACAACCCAGAGGTACTTAACGCCATCAACGAAACGGACAACCCGCTGCCTGCCACTATTCAGATTAAGCCGCGCGATCTGGACAAGATAGAGGACATTCGCAACTTTCTGAACCAGTCCGAAAACGCAGCGTTTTGGGGAGATGTATCGTACCGTGACGACCGCAAAGAGGCCATTGATCGTATTGCACACGCGACTAACCTGCTGCAGCGCGCAGGTCTTGCTGCAGTAGTTGTATTCGCTGTCATTTCGATGCTTATTATCTTTAATACCATCCAGATGGCAATCTTTAACCGCCGTGATGAGCGCTTTCGCGATTCTCTGAGCGAGGCTCGGGTCATACCCATGAAGCGCGGAGATGTCGAAGCAGCCGCGAATCGAGTCGTAGTTGCGGATGAAGTTCGGTTCGAAGTACGTCTCGTCAATGAATCTCAGCGTCAGACCGTTGCTTTGAACGCATTCCGCAGCAATCTCGTGCAACTGCGTTTCCCGCTCCTTGAGCTCGGCGGGGTTGTACTTGAAGGAGAGGGCCTCGAGGGCCAGCCGGTCGCCTA
>CALKHY010000051.1 GCA_937988795.1 uncultured Candidatus Saccharibacteria bacterium | reverse complement strand
GAGCCGATGACCGCCGAAGAATACCGCCGCGCGGTCATCGCACTCGCCGCTTTGATCAATGAACGGATACAACAGGAAGAGACCCCGACCGACGACGAAAAAGCCGCCTAAAACCAGACATATCACCTCCCCAAGATGACCACGACGAGGGATAATGCAACCATGCGCGATACCTGCTGTGACCTGCGGTGTTAGTCGGTTCTTAAAGCTAATGAAATCGCCTGAATCCCATTGCATTTCGACTACCTATATGCATATAATTAAGCATCGCCTACACGTGGAGGCGAAGAGTTATCAGGACGCGAATTCAAGCACACTCCCATCCGGCACAGAAGGTAGTGAAAGCAGGATCAAACTGCGTGCTAAGTCCAGATGCTTGAGAAGTGACCGGTCAGCCAGGCCGGTTTCTTTTTGCCCCAACACTCCTCGGCAGCGAAAAAACCAAAAACAAAAAGCCAGGAATTCGTCCCGACTTTTTGCTTCTCGCGCAGAAGGTAGTGAAGTAAGCCAAGCCATTGCATTTTGCAACGCCGCCTACACTAATGATCATAGCGTTTTGTGCGCGCAAATGTCAATACATTTGTGCGTACAAATACCGCAGAAGTGTGGCACTATGCGCGGGGATAGTTCGCCAATACCGGAATCGCCTCAATCTTCTCCCGGCTCAAACTGTCCCAGTACAGCCGTTGCGGTCGCCGCGATGGCCCGCACTCAATAGTCTCATCCGGCGTCACGATCAGATCGACGCTGAAATCGTGCTTAGTCTCGGGCAGCTCGTCGTCTACCACCTGCAACGAGTGCACGGTGGTCACGATCGTCGTGCTCGGCCCGATCAGCCCGGCCTCCTGCAACAGCGCTACCTCGATGTCCGAGTAACCCGCGCCCTTGCCCAGCCGCACCCCTTGCCGGTTCACGGCGACGCTCCCGCAGATAATGAGATCAACCGGCTGCATCTCCTCGACGCCGATCTTCCGCGCCACGCTGGCAGCGACCTTGCTCGACGCGGCTTCGGCTGGCGGCACGGTCAGCCTCGCGGGATCGAGCAGGTAGAACGGTAGGGCTTCGGCCAGCTTGGGCACGGCCATGTAGACCAGCTTGCCCTCAGTGAGTGCTCGCGCCCGGACGGGGAGCTGTGCCTTGTCCGGTACGGCCTTCACGACTCGGGCCGACTGCCAGACGGGCAGCTCGGCCAAGCGGTCAGCGGCGGCCTCGGCCCCGAAGAAGGCGGGGATACGGCCGTGCACGCCGGGCGGTACGGCTCGCTCCTGCTCCAGGAGCGCCCACACTCGTTCCCTGATTGCCTGCTTGGCCTGATCGGTGTCCACGCTGGTCAACTCCGCTCCCTACGCCGCTGCCATCAGGGTGAGCAGGCGGTCGTACACATCCTGGACGACCGGGACCTCTCGCCAGGGCCGCAATTCCCGGCCAGCCCCGAAGACGATGTTGAGCCCGCCACCACCCCAAGTCATCTCTACCACGTCGATAGCACTGTGCAGCGAGGCTGCCGCTTCGTCGAGCTTCTTCTGACGGATGCGGGCCAGTGCCAGGTTGCCGAGCACGATCGCTTGCGACTTTGACCGATCGCGGAGGGCGTGCGCCGTACCGGCAAGGATCGGCTCGGCCCGCTTGGCGTCGTTCAGGAACAGGTAGCACGAACCCGCCAGCCGGCCGTGTTGCGTCGGCGAGAACAGATCAGCCGCCGCGTCCGCGGTGCCGATCTGTTCGAAGTGGGCTTCAGCCTCGCTCAGTGACTGTTCGCAGTCTTGCCGCTGCCCCAGCATGGCCCGCGCCTCAGCGGCGTGGAGGACGGCGCGGCCCAGATCGGAAGAGCA
>CALKHY010000050.1 GCA_937988795.1 uncultured Candidatus Saccharibacteria bacterium | reverse complement strand
GAGGCACCTCAAACAGAATGACGCACTCTACTTTTCTGCCAAAGTCTGGAACGTGCTGCAGCAACCACTCTGCCTGATCAACATTACGAGGGTAACCGTCCAAAATAACTCGCTTGTTTTTGTCTACTTTCTTGAGCGCTTCCGACAGCGTCTTGTTGGTCAGCACATCGTCGATGAGCTCGCCGGCTGCCAGGCGCTTGAGGACTTCGGGGTCTTTAGACCTGCGGAACATGTCACCCGTGGACAGCCACTGCCAGCCGTAGCGCTCTACCAGCAGCTGGCCTTGCACACTTTTACCCGAACCTGGGGCGCCAAAAAACAGAATCATACTTCTTTACCCTTCCAGTTGTTGTTTTACTAACTGCGCAATGCGCGCACCATCAGCCTGGCCTGCAGCCCTTTGCTTAACCACACCAATCACCTGGCCCATGGCCGTCGTACCTGACGCCCCAAGCTCTTTAATCACGATATCAATAAGGTCGATAAGCTCGTCGTCGGTCAGCTGCTTAGGTAAATAGCCCTCAATAATGCGCTTTTCAGCCAACTCGGCTTCGGCTTTTTCGTCGTTGCCGCCCTGCTTGTAGAGATCGGCACTTTCCTGGCGCTTCTTGGCCTCCTTGGTCAGGAGCGCAACAATCTCTTCGTCTGACAACCCCCGATCTCGCGCCCCTTGAGCAACCTCGGCGTACAAAATCGCGCTTTTAATATTCCGTAACGTGGTTGCGAGCGTTTTGTCTCCGGCCAGGAGCGCAGCTTTAAGATCCTGGTCTATGCGGGTCTTCAGCATGCCTACCGCTGGCCGTACTTAATTTTCTTCAGCTTCATTGCCTTGCGCTCGGCGCGGATGATGGCCCTCCTCCGGCGCTCACGCTTACTCATCGGCTTCTCAAAGAATTGAGCCTGCTTTACGGCAGCAATAATTCCCGCCTGCTGCACCTTGCGGTTAAAGCGTCGGATTAGGTTCTCCAACGATTCTTTTGAGTCTTTGCGAGTTACCTGTATCATATCAGTTTTATTCTACCGTAACAGAGAGATATTTGCAACAATCAACTTTTATTAAACGGTCTGCTGCTTTTTCTGTGCCGCGCGCTGGGACTTCAGGACTATACTTTGCAGTTCCTTGAAGATAGCGAATTGCTTATTGGTGTGATAGATCTTTGTGTTGCCCTGTTTCTCGGAAATCAGAAATCCAACCTTTTCCAGACGCTTGAGTTCGCGCTGAATGTTCCCTGCATCTTCCTTGATGAGCTTTGCCAAGCCTCGGACATGTGTCTTAAAGTCCGGATATTTGGCATAAATCACAATTATTTTGCGCCGAACTCGTGAAGTGATAAATACGTCTAACATAAGCCTATTGTCATTCAAACAACGTAAGACTTAGTATAGCCAAGCCCGTCCTGCTTTTCAACATAAATTTAATGTTTTGGCCTTTCGCCATATAATGAATGCACATATGTGGTATGTAGAGGTGCTAGTTGCAGACGCGGCCTACCACAAGGACGAGCCGCTCACCTATGAGAGCCCGACAAAGCTCGATGCCGGCAGGATTATTCTGGTTCCGCTGCGCAATAAACAAGTTTATGCGATCGTTGCCGGGCTTGTACCTAAACCCGCGTTCCCTGTGAAGCGAATCATCAACATCCCGGACCTCCCAGCCCTGCCAAGTGCCCAACTGCGGTTATTGAATTGGCTGCGCGAATACTACCCCGCACCGCTAGGGACTATTGTGCAATTATTTCTACCCGGTTCACTTAAACCAATCGGCGTTAGTTCCAGGGAGGCCACATCACAGACCCCAGCGATCCAACTTCCCCCTCTTACCGATGATCAAAAGCGAGCACTTGATCAGATACAGGGGGGCGGGCTGCATATCCTGCACGGCGAAACAGGCAGCGGCAAGACCAGGGTATATATCGAATTAACCAAAAAACAACTAAAACAGGGCAAAACTTCCGTCATTCTAACGCCAGAAATAGGCCTTACATCGCAGCTGCTAAATAACTTCGAACGCGTATTTGGCGACCGGGTTGTGCTACTGCATTCTGGACTCAGCGAAGCAAAACGGAGGCAATCGTGGCTCAAAGCCTTGATGAATCAAGAGCCTTTGGTTATTATCGGCGCCAGGTCTGCCTTATTCGCCCCGGCCGACAAGCTGGGATTGATTGTGGTCGACGAAGCACACGAAACTGCATACAAACAAGACCAGGCACCTTATTACCAAACCGCTGCCGTGGCTGCTAAGCTGGCAGAACTACACAGAGCCACACTCGTATTAGGGTCGGCGACCCCCTTGGTCAGGGATTATTACGTCGCAACACAAAAAAACCGGCCGGTCGTACGTATGACAAAAGTAGCGGTAAGTGGTATTAATCACAACCATCGAGCAATAATCGTGGATCTGAAAGATCGCGGCGAGTTCACCAAAAGCCCCTATCTGTCCACTAAACTGATCGATGCAATAGCAGAAAGGCTTAAACGCGGAGAGCAATCGCTACTATTCCTCAACCGGCGCGGCACTGCAAGAGTGATATTCTGCCGGGATTGCGGATGGCAGGCGTCGTGCCCTCATTGCGACTTACCGCTTGTCTACCATGGCGATACCCACACTATGCGATGCCACAGTTGTGGCTACAAGGCAGGTGCGCCCACGAGCTGCCCTTCATGCCAAGGAAATGATGTAATATTTAGGTCAATTGGCACGAAAGCAATTGTTGACGAGATAGAAAGATTATTCCCGGGCGCAAGGACCATGCGATTCGACACCGACAATAAAAAGAGTGAGCGTCTGGACGCGCATTACGCAAGCATCCGAGAAGGAGAGGTTGATATCATTGTGGGCACGCAAACGCTCGCAAAAGGACTCGACCTTCCCAAACTAAGCCTAGTTGGCGTCGTTATTGCCGACACAAGTCTCTACTTCCCCGACTTTAGTGCCCAAGAGCGTACCTACCAACTCTTGAGCCAGGTTCTGGGCAGAGTGGGGAGGGGTCACCGACAAGGCATGGCAATTATTCAAACATATTCGCCAACAAGCCCTCTGCTCCACGCCGTCATTAACAAGGATTGGGATAAATTCTACAACAGCGAAATCGAGGAACGGCAACGATTCCTTTTTCCTCCTTTCTGTTATTTACTTAAGTTAAGTTGCAAGCGGGCATCTGATTCGGCGGCACAAAAAACTGCCGAACGTCTAGCGTCAACAGTGCGCAATAATTACCCAGACGTGATTGTTGACGGCCCCACACCGTCATTCCACGGTAAAGTGCAAGACAAATTTGTTTGGCAGATAATCATCAAATCGAAGCAACGCAAACGCCTTGTAGAAATCATCAAAAATCTGCCCAGTGGCTGGTCATACGACATAGATCCAATGAATCTGTTGTAATATTATCGTTATCCGCTATACTTTAAGTAATGCAAAAGAGCGATATTATCACCCTTCCAAATCCACGTCTACGGCAACGATCTCGCAAAGTCGGCTACATCAGCGAAGAGATCCTGAAGCTAATCCAAGGCATGCAGGAGGCTACCCTCGACTGGGAAGACAGTCGGGATCACGAGGTTGGTGTAGCACTGGCAGCGGTCCAAGTTGATCATCTGCTGAGGATTGTTGTTATTCGTAATAATTTCGACAACAAAAAAGATCGTACATTTTCTGTCTTCATTAACCCGGTCATTACAAAGTACGAAGGCGAGATCATAGAAGACTATGAGGGCTGCCTAAGTGTCCCCGACGTATACGGAAAGGTTCCGCGCTACAGCAAAGTTCGCGTTAAAGCATTGGATATCAACGGCAAAGAGATCAGATTAACTGCCGAGGGTTTCCTTGCACGCGTCTTTCAGCACGAAATT
>CALKHY010000049.1 GCA_937988795.1 uncultured Candidatus Saccharibacteria bacterium | reverse complement strand
TGGACTGCAGGATTGAGTTCGCCCATATCAGGCAGCGGTGCGTCTGTCTTGAGCTCTGGCTCCAAGCCGCTAAAGACTTGCGGGAAATTGTTGGGCGCAATGAGGTGTCCGAGTCTGGTGAGCACCTCCGGGGCCGACGGCAGCTTATTGTCGAGCAGTGCTACGACTCGCGAGTTGCGGATCTGCCGCTGCCAGCCACTATCCGGCACGTTGCGGAAAATCGCCGCACCCAGCCAGACCGCTGCAAGTAGCGTGACGCCGGCCAGCATCGATCCGAACACCTTGTCTACCTTGTCGGTGATCCGGGCGTCGCGTAAGCGCACTTTTATTAGTGTGCCCACGTATTCGCCCAGCGCCATGAACATCAAAGCCAGGCTAACGAGTACCAGAAAGGCTAAGAGCGCCCTGCCCTGTGGTGTGTTGGCTGCCGGACTGATCAGGGAGTTGAGCCACGCCCCCAAAAATAAACCAGTGAAGAAGCCGACGGTCGAGCAAAACTGGCGGACAAACCCGACTTCACTGCCTCGGATTATGGCTGCGATCAGGAACAGGATGATGAAGAGGTCCAGCCAGTTCACTCATTAATCATAGCAAGTTTTGGTGGGTTTAAGGATCAAATGCCTTACAGCAAAAACGCCTAAAAACTGACGCGCAGTTTATGCCGACTCTCCGTTGCCTTTCAGGCTTTTTAGGCCAAGCTTGTTCTTGGCGTGGAGGCTTAGAACCAGCACAAACAACAAGCCGAGGAAGATGAGATATACCGATCGGTCGATAACGTTGGCAGCAATGATCGTTGAGCTGTCAATACCGTGCAGGTTCTGACTAAAGACCAGAAACGCCTCACGGATACCGATGGATCCGGGCGTTAGCGCAGCAAACAATGCAAAGTTGGACACGCCCGTATAGGCCAGCACCTGACCAAAGGAGGCATTGGCGCCGACGTTATTAAGCTCGACAAAGTAAATGGCGGCGAGGGTCGTCAGCTGCAGAACCGTGGCGCCCAGCATAATCCCGAGGTTTAGCGGCGTAAACATGCCACCACCGGATGCCTGCTTGCTTCGCTTCCTATACAGCCGCAGCACAAAGCCGGAAACCGCGCCGACACCGGCCATCAAAAGTAAGGTTTGCCACCACGGCCGCGTGCCGACGAACATCATGAGCGCGCTTAGAACCGCGTAAAACGCGTAGTAAATAAGCGTAACAAACAAATATTTTTTGTAGCCCAGGTCATGCTTTTTCTTGAGGTACACGCCGCGGAAGGCCGGCCCGCTCTGCCCCGGCCCGAAGAAATTGATCAGCATCGAGTAGGCATTAAACAGCGCATTCTCCTGCCAGCCCATCCGCTTGCCATACGTCATAAGCTGGCCGATATTCAAAATGAGCAGCGCCGTGAACACAACAATATATAGCCCAAGCAGCACCAAAATCAAAAGAGGCGGCAGCGACCGGATTTGGTCAACAGTCTCGGGATGGGTTTTGAGGTAATAAACAAAAGCTGCGACCGTCACAAGGACAATTGCCGGACCAAGGATCGTTCGCAGCTTGTTTTTCATACTGCCGTACAGTATAACATGATAAGGACTTGCATCAGAGATCAATACATGGCAGAAATTGCAAAAATTCCATACACAGACATAGCAGTTGCATGGTCAGTGGACCCTCCGGCCGTTGCGTATCGTCCTGAGATAGGAGCCTGGACGGTACGTGTAGCGGATGCCGGCGATAGGGTCAGGATTGTAGTTTTCCGAGGTGTTGATGTCGGTGACCAGAGTCAGGTTTATCCTGTGGTCGGGTGGGAGAATCTTGCCGAAGACCGGCGCGCGCTGCAACCGAACGCCAAGGGCACTGGGCTGTACACAGGCACGACTCCTGAAAGCGTCGAAGTGTTCGCCGACGGCCCGGAACGCGAGATCGGCGTCTTTATAACCCCGTTCGTCCGTTTGCACGATCTGCTGGACAGGCGGGATCGCGGCATGTTGCGCGACGTTAAGGTTCTTGGGCGGCATTTAGGGCGCATGATAATGAGCAAACTTACTTCGCCCGAGCGCGTAGTGCGCAACATAGATGAATCGTACGGACAAGCTCCGGGCGTGTGGTTGACTCCCGCACCAACTGTCATGCTGAAAGGATGGCTCAGGCGGATTAAGAGAGAGGGGGTTGTGTCCCGCTCGGCGTTCCCTCCCGGCTGGCTGCTTTGGCGCGACACCGACGCTCCGCTGGAACGGGTCGGCACGGTCGTAAGGGACGGCGAATAGACTGTGCGATAATGGTGTCATGAATTCGCTACTAGCGCGTCTCAGAGAATTTATTGGGTCCGCCCGTTTTTTCTGGGGCGTGGTCGTGTTTCTCGTACTGGAGGGCTTGTGGATCGCGTTCTCGGCGGCCTACCCCATGGCGTTTGATGAAGACTTCCACCTTGGGGTGATCAAAATTTACAGCGAACAGCTGTCGCCGTTTTTGACATCACAGCCAGAGGGAGCGAACCAGTTTGGCGCGCTGGTCGCTGATCCGTCGTACCTATATCACTACCTGATGAATTTTCCGTACCGCTTTATCAGCCTGATCACCGATAGCCAGGCGGCGCAGGTGATCTTTCTAAGGCTTTTGAATATCGCCATGGCTGTGGTCGGCGTGGTGCTGTTCCGCAAGGTTTTGCTAAGGGCTGGCATTTCGTCCATGGTGGTTAACGGCGCTACACTGCTGTTCGCTCTCATTCCGACCGTGCCACTGTTGATTGGCCAGATTAATTACGACAACCTCATATTAATCTCGGTGGCGGCGGCCTGTTGGCTGGTTTTGCGGATAACCGAGGATGTGCAGAAGCGCATCATCAATCTTAGGCTTTGGGTGTTACTCGCGGCGGTG
>CALKHY010000048.1 GCA_937988795.1 uncultured Candidatus Saccharibacteria bacterium | reverse complement strand
GCCTCATGTCTTCGTTTCGCCTCTTTGACCTGAACGAACCGCAACGCCTGGCGGTGACGACCACCGAGGGGCCGCTTCTCATCCTGGCCGGAGCCGGCACCGGCAAAACCCGTGTGGTAACGGCGCGCACGGCCTACATGCTGACCCGCGGAATCTCGCCCGACAACATTCTGGCGGTGACATTTACCAACAAGGCGGCCAACGAAATGCGTGAACGCCTCAGCAAAATGGTGGACCCCGCCGACGCCAAGCGGGTGACCATGTGCACATTCCACGCCCTGTGCGTCCGCATTCTGCGCGCGGACATCGAAAGGCTGGGGTACAAGAAAAACTTTACGATCTACGACGAGGGCGACCAGACCGGCCTGATCCGCAAGATCATCACCAAAACGGCGGCGCGGGACGAAAAGCTGGAGCCTAACGTGGCCAAGGCGGTCATCAGCAAACTGAAGAACTCCGGGCTGTCGGCTCCGCTCGACGAACGGCTGCTGGTAAGTGCCGTATTTGCCCGTTACCAGCAGGAGCTGAAAAACCTGAACGCCGTCGACTTCGACGACCTCCTCCTCCTCACCGTGAAGCTGTTGGCGGAGCATGCCGATGTGCGCCAGAAATGGCAGCAGCGGTTCCGCTACATCATGGTGGACGAGTTTCAGGATACGAACCTTTTGCAGTACGAAATCCTGAAGCTTCTTTTGTCAAACAATAATATCTTCGTCATCGGCGACCCGAACCAGTCGATTTACGGCTTCCGCGGCGCGAGCGGCACGATTTTCGATCGCTTCCGGCAAGACTTTCCAGACCGCACAGAGATTACGCTCACTACTAACTACCGGTCTGTGCCAGCAGTGGTGCGTTTGTCCAATGCGTTGTTCGAGGAAGCGCCGGACCTCACAGCGCACAGCCAGACGGCCGGCATGGTGCGGGCAGTGGAGGTGCTCAACGAGTACAGCGAGGCGCGCTGGGTGCTGGACGAAATCCACCGCGCCATCGGCGGCGGCGATTTCCTGCGTGTAGTAAGCGACGACGAGGCCGCACAGCACCGCCGCCTGAGCGACTTTGCCGTGCTGTACCGCAGCCGCCCGGCTACTACAACCTTCCAGAAGCTGCTTGATGAGTCTGGTTTGCCATACCAGGTGGTCGGCGACGGCTCGCCGTACGACCAGCCCGAAATCCAAGCCATCATCGCGCTCATGCGGACAGCCGTTACGAAAGAGCCGCTTGATCTTGAAGGCTACACATCTGCCGAGCAGCGCTATTTGCGCGACGCGCTCGATAGGGTCGATGAAGCCTTGCCCAGCGCACTGGTTCAAAAAATCATCGATATTCTGGGCATCGAGCCCAGCCGCGAGATCCAGCAATTCATGAGCGTGCTCGTGCGCTTTAAGACTGTGTCGAGCGCGGTTGCCTACTTTGACGACATCGCCGAACATGGCTTTTACGACCCGAATGCCGACGCCATAACACTGCTTACCATCCATGCCAGCAAGGGCTTGGAGTTTCCCTATGTCTTCCTGATCGGCGCCGAAGAAGGCATTTTGCCCTCCAGCCGCGGCGACGAAGCCGAAGAAAAGCGCCTGTTCTACGTCGCCGCCACCCGCGCCCGCGAGCGGCTCGAAATCACCC
>CALKHY010000047.1 GCA_937988795.1 uncultured Candidatus Saccharibacteria bacterium | reverse complement strand
GTTAAGGACGGCTCTATGAAACTACCAAAGGTTTACGAACCGTCGGCCTATGAGGCTGACATTTACGCACTTTGGGAGAAGAGTGGCGTGTTCGTGGCCGACCCGACCAGCAAGAAACCGAAATTCTCCATCTCCATGCCGCCGCCCAATGAGACGGGCACGCTGCACATGGGCCATGCACTGTTCTTGACACTGCAGGATATCCTGGCCCGGCATGCCCGCCAGATGGGCAAGGATGTGCTCTTGCTGCCAGGTACCGACCATGCCGCTCTGGCAGTGAACGCCCTCATCGAAAGGCAACTGGCAGAGGAGGGAACAAGCAAGCACGAGATCGGGCGCGAGGAGTTTCTGCGCCGCACCAAAGAGTTTGTAGGTAACAGCCGCGACAGGATCACCTCACAGATCAGGGCCATGGGCGCCAGCGCTGACTGGACGCGTCTGCGGTATACCTTGGACGAGGCGCTGAACCGTTGCGTGAACGAGACGTTCGTTAAGATGTACAACGACGGTCTGATCTATCGCGGTAGCCGTATCGTCAACTGGGATCCAAACCTCGAAACTACGGTCTCCGACGACGAGGTGGTGTACAAGGAAGAGAAAACCAAATTCTACACCTTTAAATACGGCCCGTTTGAAATCGGCACCGCCCGACCCGAGACCAAGTTTGGCGACAAGTACGTCGTTGTTCACCCGGACGATAAGCGCTACGCCAAGTACAAACACGGCCAGCAGTTTGAGGTGGAGTGGATCAACGGCCCGATTACCGCAACTCTTATCAAGGACGAAGCCGTTGATCCGAACTTCGGTACCGGCGCCATGACCATTACGCCGTGGCACAGCCTGATCGACTTTGACATTGCTGAGCGCCACGGCCTAGACAAGGAACAGATCATCGGCTACGACGGCCGTCTGCTGCCGATTGCTGGAGAATTCGCCGGCATGCATATCACCGAAGCTCGCGAAAAGATTGTTGAGAAGCTGAAGGCCAAGGGACTGCTCGTTAAGGTCGATGAAAACTACGTCCACAACGTGGCCGTGAATGACCGAGGCAAAGGTGTTATCGAGCCGCAGATCAAACTGCAGTGGTTTGTCGATGTCAACAAGCCGGTGGTGCCGTGGAAAGGGAAGAAGCTGAGCCTCAAGCAGGTGCTACAGGACGTTGTCCGTAGCGGCGACATCAAGATCATTCCCAAGCGCTTTGAAAAGATTTACTTCCACTGGATCGACAACTTGCGCGATTGGTGCATCAGCCGCCAGATCTGGTGGGGGCACCGCATTCCGGTCTGGTACCGGACAAAAGACGACGGCACGCAGGAAACCTACGTCGGCGTCCAGCCGCCAGAGCCATACGCCGGCTGGGAGCAGGATCCGGACACCTTGGATACCTGGTTTAGCTCAGCGCTCTGGACCTGGAGCACGCTAATCGACCCGGAACTAGCCAAGGATTACTCACTGTCGCTCGATGAGCTTTTGAAGCGCAGCCCGGACTTTAAGGCCTATCATCCCACAAGTGTGATGGAAACGGGCTGGGATATTTTGTTCTTCTGGGTGGCCCGCATGATTTTGACCACGACGTATATCACAGGTGATATACCGTTCAAGGATGTGTACTTGCACGGCCTGGTCCGCGCCGAAGACGGCAGCAAGATGAGCAAGAGCCGTCCGGAAACCATCGTCGACCCCCTGGATGTTATCCCTAAATACGGCACTGATGCGCTCCGCATGGCACTGGTTATGGGCGTATCCCCGGGCAACGACCAGAACTGGGGCTGGGGAAAGATCGAAGCCAACCGTAACTTCTGTAACAAACTCTGGAACATTGCCCGCTACGTCGAAGACAAAGCAGGCGATGCCAAGCCCAAGGCCGAGCCAAAGACCGACGCCGACCACTGGATACTGAAGCGCCTCAAAGAGACAGCTGACGAGATTGCCGCAGACCTTGCGAACTACGGCTTCAGCGAAGCCTACGACAAGATGTACCACTTCGTCTGGGACGACTTTGCCGACTGGTACATCGAGGCCAGCAAGGCAGAGGAGAACAAGGAGCTCCTGGTCTTCGCGCTCGAATCAATCCTGAAGCTCGCCCACCCATTTGCGCCGTTCATCACCGAAACCATCTGGCAGACCATGCCATCCACTGGCGACACCATTTTGGCCGCACAGCTCTGGCCGGAGGTCCCGAAGGCCGATGCCAAGCGCGCCAAGGCGTTTGAGGAGGTTAAGGCTATTGTCACCGAAGCCCGCGCCATCATGAAGGCCGTTGGCGTCACTAAAAGTACGCTTGTATACACCGACGCGCCGGTGGTCGAGGCTAACGCCGAGCTCATCAAGCGGCTGGCCCGCCTTGGGAATGTGTCCTACGGCGCGCTAGAAGGCGGCGTACGCCTTTCTCAAACCAAATACGACCTTCGGCTCGATATCGACGAAGAAACGGCCCTAGCGTACCGTACGAAGCTCACAGAGCAAGAAAATGAGGCGGAAGCGCTCATCAAGAACCTTGAAGCCCGCCTCGCTAATAAGAACTACATCACCAAAGCCCCGGAACACATCGTCAACCAAACCCGCGAACAGCTGGCGGAAGCTCGCGAACGCTTGGAAAAGATCGTCGCCGAGCAAAAGCGCTTCGACAGCTAATCCGTTTACCGTACATCTGCACGCTGCAGTTCGTGCGCGACAGTAGCGCAAAGATCGAGCACGGCAGCCCCTGCATTGGCCAGGCGGCGAACCAAGGGGTACATGTCGGCAGAGGAGTTGGCAATAGCCCCCCCAGCCTGTCAGCTCCGTACCTTGCCAACCGTAACGACGCTACACCTAGGGATTGGACCAAGGCGCCATTGTTGATCCCTTCGTCAACTTCTTTGGCCCATTTGGCAGTGTCTATGACCTTGTCCATTATTGCCGACACACCCATGTGTTGCCTCACTTTCTATAGGTCTTAGGGGCTTACCCTACACCTTTATTGCATCGCTGCTATGGGAGCTTGTCAATACCCCCTGTTTTTCAGGGGTATTGACATTTTTAACCAATGCGCATTATCCAGCCTGCCTAGCGTCGAGCAGCCGGTGGTATTCACGGTAAAATACCTCGCGGTCAGCTTCGTCGAGCACGCTTTCAAGCGTATCGCGGTCAATGTCGCGCAAAGGATCGCCAAAGCGGATGCCAACCGCTTTCACCAGATCCCTAATCTCATCGTCGGTCAGGGCGTCGAGCAGCCGCTGAAGATGTTTGAGCTCCTCGGGCCCAGCATTGCCACAGAACACATTTGGGCTGTGAAAATCAGCATGCGGGCATTTTGTGTCCGCAAGCAACTCCTTTGCCGACTTGCCGAACACCTTCCTGACCGGATCATTCCTGCCGTCCATATTGCGCCCATTGTAGCACTAATGGACGCCTAAGCCGCGGACTAATTGCGCCACAAAGAACGCGAGCGTCGCACCAAAGACAGTGAGCAGGATGGTAAGGCGGTCAGACCGTTCATCGTGGGCCTGCGGCAGGATGTCGCTCGCGCCAATGTAAAGGAGAAAACCAGCAAAGAAGCCGAGATACAACGGCAGGTACTGCTCCGGCAGCGTGAAGAACAGGGTAGAGAGCGCGCCGGCGACCGGCAACAGCGCATTGACGAGCACTAGCCGCATAGTGCGGCGGATCGGGTTTTTGTGGAGCAACATTAAACTTGCGGCGTTCAGGCCGTCAGCAAATTTATGGGCGATGACAGCCAGCGACACGGCCACGCCCACGGCGGCGTTCACTTGGAATGCCAGACCAATACCCATACCGTCCAAAAAGCCGTGTCCGCCAAGCGCCAGCGACGAGAGTACGCCCACCTGTGGATGCTTGTGTGCCCCATACTGCGTCTCGTGCTGATGGTGGAGGAGCAGCAGCTTTTCGACGATATGGAAGCCCAGGAAACCGACGACGAGGGCGATCATCGGCCACGTCGGGTCGAGTTCAAACTCGTGCACAATCTGAAACATCTCCGGCAACACGTCAAAGGCGATGACACCCAAGATCACGCCCGCCGTAAAGCCAAGGATATGCCGGAGTTGATCCTTGTGGCGGATAGCAAACCAACCACCCACCAGCGTAGAGACAAACATCAATACTGCAAAGAGTAACGCCATCATATCCCAAACATAGTCCGGTTTGGTTATTTCTGCAAATTTGTCGCAATAATTGTTAGAATTGCATTGTTGGACGATAGAAAAGGAATGCCGTGGAACAGTTTAAAGCTTTGCTAAAAGAAGCGGGTTATAGCAGTACGAAAGTGCGCCTAGCCGTCTTTAATGCGCTTTTGGGCTGCGAACCGCTAAGCATGGCTGAGCTTGTCAGAAAAGTGCCGGAGGTGGACCGGGCGAGCGTGTACCGGGCCGTTAATCTGTTTGAGCAGCTCGGTGTTGTGCAGCGTATCAACATCGGCTGGAAGTACAAGCTGGAACTGACCGACCGGTTTGCCGCGCACCATCACCATCTGTCGTGCATTAACTGCGGCCGGACGATCGAGATGAGCGAAGCGGAGCTGGAACAGCTCATTCACAGCCTTGCGAAAGCCCACAATTTTGCGCCTACCGCCCACCAGATAGAAATCCAGGGATTGTGCGCGGATTGCCGAGGTGCTAATTAGCAGGCTCAAGCGTGGTCTTGATACGTTCGGCAGCTTCTTCGGGGCGGGAGTCGTCAAACCAAATCACATGCCAGTCTTGTTTACCGGCAGCCATGAGGTTGGCGCGGGAATCATCGATAAACAATATTTCGGCAGGCGAGCAGTGGGCGCGCTCGGCAGCAATTTCGTAAATTTCCGGCTCGGGCTTGATGGCATGGACTTCCGAGGAGTCAACAATGGCGTCGTACGCCACGTTCGGCAACAGCCCCCTCTCCAGCATCTCCGGCACAAAGCCGGGCATAATGTTGGTCAGCAGTCCTACGCGGTAATTCCGTGCGGCCCAGTGCACCAGCTCGTGCATAGCGGGGATCGGCTCGATAGCCTCCATGTAGTAGCTCTTCCAGTCGATCAACTCGTCGGCGCCCAGCTCTTCGGTGAGCTTCTGATCGAACTCCGCGAGGCTCATCTCGCCCTTGCACACCAGGTCGTTGTAATGCCAGAAGGCCGTCTCGACAGTGTCGGCGGCGGCGCCAGTGTCGGCACTCAGACGGGCGAACGCGCGGTGGAAAAAGCGCACCAAACAACCGTTAATGTCAAAGTACACAAACGATACGCCATTCTTGGAGCGCTTCTTGCCACCGTTGTTGTTTCCGCGTGATTTGGAAGACGAACCGGTGCCGGCCATCAGTTCGTCAAGGCTGATACCTAACGCCTCGGCAATATTTTGGATGGTAAAGATGGAGGGGGCCTTGATTGCGCCGCGCTCGATCTTGGTCAGTGTGGAATAGCTAATATCGGCTTTGTGACACAAAGCCTGCTGGGTTAACCCTGCATTTTGCCGCGCCATTTGCAGGCGCTTTCCAAGCCCCTTTTCATCCATCCCCTGACGGTCTCCCTTATTGCTACAGTAACAATCCGAGGAAAGACGGCCCCCTCGCTCGTCTCTCACAAATCCATAGCCATATGATACCACAAGCAGAATAAAAAACTAGCCGCAAACGGCCAGATATCAACAGCTACAAAAAATGTAGCGCAAATTACCTCAGACGACCTCCGTTGGATTTGCTATACTTCACCCCATGCAACCCCTATCAACACCTTTGCTGCAGCTCCTGAAAGAGCAGCTATTGGCAGCGCGCGCCTATAACGCGGAGGCGCTGGCCCGGAAGCAGGAAGGTAAGATTATCGAGGTGCCCGGCATCGGGCAAAACATTGCCAGTGCCTACGAGCAGCTGCGCCGTGCAGCCGAATCAGCAGAAGAACAGCTTTTGCTTCAGCGGGCGATCCGCCGGTTCTACAGGCGCTCGATCGCGTTTTCGTCCAACAAAGAACCGAGCGGGGTAGGGAGCGAACTGATTCTTGATCTGACACATGCTGGCTATCTGGCCAACCAGTCAGTGAGTGCCCAGACAGCCAAACACATCACCAGACTCACTCAACAGTACGTCAAAATCTATCAGGATCTGGGCAGGGTGCGGGTGCCGCGAGACGAGCGGCTCAACTGGGTGCTGGATATTCTGTCAGTTGAAACCGAAGCAGTACTGCATCCGCGCTACGAGCGCTCGGCGCTGGCGTATGTGGCGCACCGGCACTTTATGGAGCTGTTCCCGCGCGAAAAACTGGTCTCCTCGCCAGAGGAAGACGCGAACTATGAATTCTGCCTGTACATTGCTGTGCACCAGGCGCTACTCAAATCCGACATTGCGACTGTGCGACACGACCTGATCCGCGTCTACCGCCAAACACCGAAAGACCTGGCGGCCTTTGCCGCGTTCAACCGGCTGGTCGACAGCGCTTTCGCCAGCCGCCTCACGCAAAAGCTGCGCCAGGCGGTCAACCGCTACGGCGCGCCGCTCAGGATCGTGCGAGCCATGAGCGAAGACCGGCCCGATCTGCCCGAACTGCTGGACAACCGCGCAGCCTTCCTGGACGCCTACCGATACCAGATCAACAAAGAATATCGCAGCTTGGCCAAGCGCCTAAATCGGGGGATTATACGGAGCATCCTGTTTGTCTTTGTTACCAAAATTTCCGTGGGCGTGGCCATCGAAATACCGTA
>CALKHY010000046.1 GCA_937988795.1 uncultured Candidatus Saccharibacteria bacterium | reverse complement strand
TACACCACCGAAACCGTTGACCCGCTCGCTGGCGATTCGCTCAGTCTGGATGCCATCGGCCTGATCATCCCTGTCGGCTTCTCAAACGACATAGCCGACTTCCAGATCAAGCAAATCAATACCAGCGAGGCCCTGGACGCCATCGGCTCGCCAAACAACCTGACGCTAGCCAGCAACAAGGTGTACGACATCAAGGCGCTCATCGACCAGGGCAACGAGACCATCGACAGCTTTGAAGAAGCAATCACCATCACCTTCAGCTACACCGATCCAGAGGTAGCAGACCTGATAGAAAGCTCACTCTGGATTTACCGCTGGAACAGCGGCACTGGCTGGCAACCGCTCGACGACTGCGTAGTGGACGAAGACGCCAACACTGTCACCTGTACAACCGCCGCGTTCTCAACCTTCGCCCTCTTTGGCGAAGAAAAGCCCGCTGAACAGGGCCCGGAAGACGGCGATGAAGGGCAGGAGCCAGGCGGCGGCAGCCCTGGCAGCTCGTCAGGAGGAAATGACCAGACTGGCGATAGCGGCGGCAGCTCCAACAACACAAATGCCAACCAATCGTCTGAAGACGATACGCCAGTCACCAATACATCTGACAACCCGGCAGGCTCACCAACCGACTCTGGCAACCAGGACACGGACGGCCGCGAACCGGCCGGCGCCGACAATGAAGAGGACGCCCCAGACCAAGCTGCCACTGATTCCAAGCGCAACAACTGGTGGTGGCTCGCCATCCTGGCTCTCGTCATCGTCATATTGGTAATTGCAGCAGCAAAACGGCGCAAAGACTCTGAAAGATAACAGGGGTAAACCAACGTCCGGGACGGAATTACCGGTACCGTTCCAAAACCGCCAACTGCTTCTTTAGCTCCGCCTGGTACTCGCTGGATGCATCGAGACTGGCAATGGTGTGCTTGAGCTCATCCATCTCCGTGTCAATGATTGTCAACAAATCGTGCATACTAAGCTGCTTCCTGGCAGCCTCAGTGCTGCCGACCCCGTGGCCCGCGCCGGCAATAATTCCTTGATCCTCGGAAACTTTGTGCACCGCCTGCACAGCCTCGGCATTCGAAAAACTCGCAAGCAGCGACTTGAGCGCAGCCACTGCGGCCTGGTCGCGCTGCTTCATTGCCGCCGCCAAATCATTCCTGATACGCGCAACTAGCTGCGCCGCTTCATCATTTTTCATCACTCACCATTGTAGCGGCTATAGACCAGCAACCCAAATTCGGCCAGTCCCTGATAAACTATCTTTCCGCTGGGGCAACGATGGCGCCGCTCATGCGTGCCCGCTCCAGTGCGTCGCCGGCGCGGTTGTCGGCCTTGATCGCCCAAAACAGTGCAATCAAGGACAGGATGAGTGCAAGTGTTGCCAGTGTTTTTGCAACACCATCGCCCCTGCCATTCCTGTCGTCGTCAGCCATACACCTCTCCTTGCTTACAGCCTTTTCAGTATGCAATGTCTCGCAGGCAAAAGAAGTAAAATAATTTGCTCTGCACTGGCAGGCCGACAGGATGCGGGCAAAGTAGCAAATATAACTTACTCACCTTAGATCCGGTGCTATGGTATCCCTATGCAATTCGGTGGTATACGGGTCGCGAAAATCTTTGGCATTGAAATCTGGCTGGATTACTCCTGGCTAATCATCTTCTTTCTGATTTTTGTTTCGTTTACGGCGGGCGTGGTGCCGGCGCGGTTTCCGGGACTGTCGTGGCCGGTATCGCTGGCAACCGGGTCGATCACCACGCTCCTATTTTTTGTGTCGGTCATTGCGCATGAGCTGAGCCACAGCCTGTATGCCAAGCGTCAGGGACTTCAGATTAAGCGCATTACGCTGTTTATTTTTGGCGGCGCATCCGAACTGATCGAAGAGCCAAAAACCCCGCGGCAGGAGTTTGCCATTGCAGCCGTCGGGCCGCTGACCAGCATCGGCCTGGGTGTGCTGTTTATCGGCGTCTGGCTGATTGGTAATGCTATTAACTCTGCGCCGATGGCGGCGGTCGGCGCCATCCTGTCGACAGTCAATATCGCACTGGCGGTTTTTAACCTGCTGCCCGGTTTTCCGCTGGATGGCGGCCGCATCTTCCGGTCGCTCGCCTGGAGCCAGACCGGCAGCCTGGAACGCGCCACGCGTTACGCCGCGACCGGCGGCCGGATCCTGGGGCTGCTACTGGTGGCCAGCGGTATCGCCCAAATCATCTTTGCCGGACTGGCCGGCGGCCTGTGGCTGGTCTTGATCGGATTCTTCCTGTACCAGTCAGCTGGGCTCAGCTACTTCCGCACCATGTCGCAGCTTGTCCTAAAAGGGCTAAGGGTGCGCGACCTGATGCGCCGCGATTTCATGGCTGTTGCCCGGGATACGCGCGTCCGCGACTTACTGAGGCGTTACGTGCGGCGCCGCAAAAAAGCATCGGTGGTAGTCCGGCCCGACAGGCGGCACCGCGCCAGCGTACTGGATGTCACCCGGCTGCCCGAGCAGGCGCTCGACGAGCCCGTCAGTCATTTTGTGCCAGCCAAAAGTTACACGCTCACCCCCAGCCAAACCGTCATCAAAGCGCTGGACACCATGATGTCCGCCGGCATTCCCAAGCTGCCGGTCACCGAAAAGGGCAAACTTGTCGGCGTCCTTTCGGCCGAAGACATCCAAACCTACATCACCGGCAAAAGCAAATTAAACAACCAAA
>CALKHY010000045.1 GCA_937988795.1 uncultured Candidatus Saccharibacteria bacterium | reverse complement strand
CGAGTATTCCCGCGCAACATCATTGCGCAAAGCGTGAGCGTGGGTCTCATCAGCCTCGCGGTCATTATCGTCGGCTGGTACGGCTTGCGTCACTACTTTGTGGCCTGGCCGAACGCGCCGGCTACCAGACAGGCATTTAATATCGAATCTGTTAAAATAGAGTGATAAAGGAGTGAATGTTATGGGCCGATTTGACCAAGCCAAAATGCTTCTCAAAGTCAAAAAACTACAGAAAGAGTTGCAGCGCGAAGTTATCACCGTCGAAAAGGGTGGGGGCGCAGTGAAGGTAGAGATTACCGGCGAGCAGAAGATCAAGAAGATCCACATCGACCCGGAGTACGTCGACCTCGACGATATCGGTGAACTGGAGCGCTGGCTCGAAGACGCAGTAAAAGAGGCTATCCAGGCCAGCCAGAAGCTCGCCGCCGAAAAGATGCGGCCGATGATGGGCGCACTGAGCGAGCTCGGTCTCTAATTTCTAAAGTAGCCGATGCAAGTCCTGCCACCAGCACTGGTTGATGTTATTGAGGCGCTCGGCAAATTGCCGGGTGTTGGGCCGCGCACGGCCGAGCGCTATGCGTACTACCTGGTCAAAAACGACCCCTCAAAGGCGCGCAAGCTTGCCGAAGCGCTGGACGGCCTGCACGCAGGTATTGGCGTCTGTAAAAGGACGTTTGCGCTCGTGCCGGCAGGGCAGGAGCTAAGCGACCTCTATACCAACCCCAGGCGCGACAAAACTGTGGTGGCCGTAGTGGCGGAACCGTTCGATATTGTGGCTATCGAAAAAACCGGCAGCTTTAACGGCACCTACCACGTGCTCGGCGGCCTGATTTCACCCATCGACGGCATCGGCCCCGAACAACTCCACATCGCCGAGCTCATCAAGCGTATCGACGAAGATAAGGTCGAAGAAGTCATTCTGGCCACCAATGCCAGCGTCGAGGGCGAATCAACTGCACTGTACATCCAAAAACAAATAGGCGAGCGACCGGTCAAGGTCACCCGTCTAGCCCGCGGCCTGCCCATCGGCGTTGACTTGGAATACGCCGACCAAATCACTCTCACTCGCGCCTTAGAGGGCCGTCAAGCATTGTAACAGCACATTCGACTACATATAGCGGCCGCGTCCACGGATTTCGCGTTCTCTTACAAAGGTGATAT
>CALKHY010000044.1 GCA_937988795.1 uncultured Candidatus Saccharibacteria bacterium | reverse complement strand
ATGTTTGTTTTCCTCTTACGAATAAAGTAGGGCTGACGCCCTACTTTATTGTAGCTGGAATTTTGAGATGGGTTCTAGTAGAGAACTTGACGCCATAGTTAGCGAACGACTGGCCGACGATAGGCCGATTATGTTTGAGCTGGCCGACCAGGTTGTTCCTGTGTACCGGGAATTTCGTCATGACCTTATTCTGACCGACGCCGTTAGGGGCATGAACGTCGGTAGTTTTTTGCATCGTATCTTGAGTGCAGAGGCGGTGCAACTTGATGTTGAAGCGCCACGATTACTTCATGTTGCCAATAGTAGATGGCGGAGCCTGAATGGACCCTTGTTCGAAAAGTTGTTGGGGAGTCTCAGAAGGGTGCACACCAAAGAGCAGATTGACTATATTAGGATTTTCGGAGGATGGGCACGGCGAGCACTATTAGTTACGGACAGAGTATCCACTGGCGGGTCCATGCGCCGTCTTGGCCGTGTGGCGCGCGCCGCAGGCATACGGGCTTTAGATTATGCGATTCTTAGTACGAGTGATACGAGCAAAGAAGAACTGGCCCGGAAGATACGGGCGGGTGACGAGAGCAGGATATGTGCCGTTACCGTCAATCACGAATTGTGCCTGTCGAAACCAGAGATTATAGATGATTTTGCTTACCTTACGGTGTACGGAAATCCCCGGCCTCAGCGATCTATGTTTGACAGTGTCTTCCCGCGCGCGCTGTTTCCAGCTGCGGTTGAGAAGTTTTATCGCGACACGGCAAACGATTATATCGCCGAGCGCCTGAACGGCGGCGAGCAGCCCTAGCAATTCCCGGATGAGCTGTTAGTGGTGTATTTTCTACGTTTATGCTTGTATCTGGCTTACGTTTAGGGTACTATCTACACGTATAAGAGTTTAACAGAGGTGGTCGTGGCAAAGACGACGAAATATATTTTTGTTACGGGTGGAGTGCTTTCCGGGCTCGGAAAGGGTATCACCGCCGCCTCAATCGCCAACCTCCTAAAAGCCCGCGGCCTCCGCGTCAATATCCAAAAATGTGACCCTTACCTAAATGTCGACGCCGGCATGCTCAACCCGCGCGAGCATGGCGAATGTTTTGTGACCAAAGACGGCGCCGAGACAGACCTCGATCTGGGTCACTACGAACGCTTTCTTGATCAGGAGTTGACGCAGTCGAGTTCGCTCATGCAGGGCAGGGTGCTGTTGCGCGTGATTGAGGACGAGCGTAGCGGTAAATACCAGGGCGAGACCGTGCAGATCGTGCCGCACGTCATGAACGCAATTCAGGAGTACATCAGGAGTGCGGGCGAGGGCTTCGACGTGCATATCGTAGAGATCGGCGGCACGGTAGGAGACTTAGAAAGCCAGAGTTTTGTAGAGGCTATTCGCGAATTTGGCATGCGCGTCGGACGCGAGAACTGTGTGTATGTGCACGTAGTGTACTTGCCATACCTGGGTGCCAGCAAGGAAATCAAGACCAAACCTGCCCAAAACGCCGTGCGCGAACTCCGCGGCATGGGTATCACTCCTGACGTGCTGGTGGCCCGCAGCGAGCAGCCGGCTAACGGCCACGCTATAAGTAAGCTCAGTCTGTTTAGTGGCGTAGAGGAAGAGGCGATCGCGCTATTGCCGAACGCCCGCAGCATTTACGAAGTGCCGCTCACGCTCGAAGATGCCGGTATTGCCGATGTTATCGTTCGCAAACTTGGCCTCAAGACCAAGGCTGCTAACCTCAAGCCGTGGCGCGAGATGGTAGAGCGTTCCATGCGCAACTACAAGCGCACGGTGCGCGTCGGCATTGTCGCCAAGTACCTCGATAACGAAGATACCTATCTTTGTGTATTTGAAGCTCTCCGTTCGGCAGGGTGGTGGAACGAGACGAATGTTGAGCTTGTCTGGGTTGACGCGCCGGCTCTGGGCGAAAAAGACGACGTTGGCGAAGATCTGAAAGACTTGGACGGCATTGTGATAACCGGCGGTTTTGGTTCGCGTGGCGTAGAGGGCAAGATCAAAGCTGCGCAATACGCGTTTACCAACGGTTTGCCGTGCCTGGGCCTGTGCTATGGGCTGCACATGATGCTGATCGCCGCAGCACGTCTGCATGGCCTCGAGGGCGCTCACACCACAGAAGTTAATCCAGACACGCCACACCCTGTGATCCACACGATGGCAGACCAAAAGGGCAAAGAAAACACCGGCGGCACCATGCGCCTCGGCGACTACCCGTGCGTACTCGTCAAAGGCAGCCTTGCGCGCAAGCTGTACGGCGCCGACGAGGTTGTGGAGCGCCACCGCCACCGTTACGAGTGTAACAACGACTACCGCGACCAGTATGAAAGTTGGGGTATCCGCGCCGTGGGTTTAAGCCCGGACGGTCACCTGGTAGAGATAATCGAAGGTATCAACCATCCGTTCTATCTGGCCAGCCAGTTCCACCCCGAATTCAAGTCGCGGCCCAACCGCGCTCACCCCATGTTCATGGGCTTTATAGCAGCTTGCTTGCAATTGCAAAAAACAGAGAATTAAGGTAGCTTAAGCTATATGGAGCAAACAAACACCTCGGCTAGTAATGCCAAGAAAATACTCTTTGTAGAAGACGATGATGCCCTCGCCGGTGTGTATCTTGTCCGGCTGCAGGCCGAGGGCTTTGACGTTAAGCGCGTCTCAAACGGCGAGGAGGCGCTGGCTGCTGTTACCGAATACAAACCAGACCTGATATTGCTCGACGTCATGATGCCCAAGGTCAGCGGCTTTGATGTGCTCGATATCCTGCGCAACACGCCAGAGACTGCAAATTACAAGGTTATTATGCTGACTGCGCTTAGCCAGGAGGCAGACAAAAAGCGCGCCGAAGAGCTCGGCGTCGACGATTATCTCGTAAAATCCCAGGTAGTAATAAACGACGTCATCGCCCGTATCAAGCATCACCTTGGTTTGTAGTAGCTTTGCATTAACATCAAATTTGTCCGCTCCTAGGACATTGGGGAGTCTGCTATGACGGAATACGCTCCTTTGCCACCAGAATCCAATAGACCTCCGATTGAAATACGAACCTTTAAGACTGCTCCACCGTTTGCACAAATGCTAGCAGAAGCCAAAAGAGGCGAGCGCACATATCCGCTAGACTATTACCCTGAAGCTGTTACGCCTTCTGGTGAATGGGTAATCGATCCTGATAGGCGGGAGTCGACCACTGAAGGCTAGGCGCTATTGAATTTGGTGCAATTTTTCGATCGAGCTGAACAGGCAGCACTCAGCAAGGGGGATTACCTGCTACTGGAGTCTATTCGGGCTGCCCGGCATAATGCGCCATTTCTGGGCATATCAGATTTGCTGACAGCCAGCGAAGGTATTGCCGATGACTGGATTGACTATTTGCGAGATCCCGCGAAAAAAGTGTTCGTGTATAGTCCTTCTGGTCATGCATCATATAAAAGTACCGGTTTTGTAGCGCGGCACATCTTAGACTTTGTGAATAAGAAAGCGGACGAAAGTGTAAAGCAGCGCGTTATTGTTATTGACGATGATTCAATAACCCAGCAATTGCATGGTGTTAATGCTGATGACAGCCGGCTTGTTGTAGTTGATGACTGGATGGGCGAAGGTGACATGATCAGGGCTGACGCGCGCCAGTTAGCTACATCCCTGTGGCGGGCAGGGTATGGGCATTTTGTTGATCGTATCGAGGCAAACTTACTTATCGTCACCAACGAGCAGGTAGGTAAGCAATTTGGCTTCCTAGATGCACGCCACCAGCCACATAGATTGAAGTTGATCGCTTACTACCGTGCCGATACTGTGCCGAATTCTTTGCTGCCATTTGGCTCGCACAGCTCGAACGACCGAAATGAGAGCAGATTTAAAGAATTTGCAGTGGCAATTGCCACTCAAACAGGGGAGGTTACACAGTTACCTCAGCTAACGAGTGTCCATCGTCCGTACAGGCAGATGTAAGAAGAGGCCCCAATGGCCTCTTCTTTACGCAATTTTCTGAAGACGGATTATTCAACAACAACTTCGGTGCGGCGGACGGTTTTGCCGGTGAAGCGGCGAACCTTGCGGGTCTTGAAGGTTACCACGCCGTCCTTGGCTGCGTGAATGGTGAAGTTGCGGCTGAGCTTGGTGCCTTTGCCGGCGCGCTTGGTCAGACCAACCTGGCGTACAATAACCTGGCCGGTGCTGACTTTCTGGCCACCAAAGAGCTTAACACCGAGGCGTTGGCCGCGGCTATCGCGTGTATTTTTAGCGGTACCACCAGCTTTGACGTGTGACATAGTTCGTTTACTTCCTTGTTATTACGAGCAGTTCACGGCCCACAATTTGTCCTGGCCGATAGTAGACCAGATCTGCATCCCGAACATGCTCAAATCTGTATTGATTATACCCGATATCCTCCAGATGGTCAATAAGAGGTAGGCGGTAGATTTTTCCGTTTGGACTGTGCCAGGCAGGGACGGCCAAACAGAGGCAAAAACCTGGTTGTGTTTGGCTGGCCAGGTTTTTCAGGAAGTTTTCGATAATAGCGTTGCAGGTGCCGATAATCTCGCGCAAAACGTTTTCGTCTGGCCACGAGCTGAGCGGGCGGCCGAGATATGTTTCGCAGGCGACGACGGTGAAGGGATGTGTCCATCGGTGGTTTGTAGCGTCGCCAACTTCAAGGGTTGGGTCAACTTGCTTGCCGTGATGGGTGGTGAGCCAGGCCAGGTTTTCGTGGGAGTAGTCGATCATGCGCGGCTCGATGTCGGTGCCGTAAGCACCGTAGCCCATAAGCAAGGCTTCTTGCAGTACGACGCCGGTGCCACAGAAGGGGTCGAGTACGACGTTGTCTTCGCTGGCGGGCAGGGAGCCAGTCGCCAGATTCACGATAGTTTGCGCGAGTTTGGGTGGCAGCATGCCGACGCGGGCATCACGCCTTGGACGGTTTTGGTCGCGGCGAGCGTAAGCATTGATGTCCTGCACCCGGACAGTTTGCGCCAGCCAGGTTTTGTTGCCATCGCGCACAAACAAAAATTCCAGACCAAGCTCACTGGTAAGCTGGTTGTGCAGTACAGCTGCGCTGGACAGGGCAGGTTCGCTGTTTGGCACTACGCGCACGCTGCGGCCAATGCTTTTGCAGATTTTTTTGAGCTCCAGGCCGGTCTTGAGTAGCTGGTTGGGCTTAACCGGCAGGCCAAAGATGCTCAGGCCTAGCTTGAGTTTGCCTTCATGCGGAAGATAATCCAAGTATTCGGGGAGTTTTTTGGCCAGATGATCGACAATAGCAGGCCACTGTACGGCGCTAATCTCAGCCAGGACTTTTGCCAGGCGGATGCTACTGCCGATACGGTCAAAATCTACCTCGTCCGGCGAGACGTCGCTCGCCATGTGTCCGCCGACGGGCCGCACGTGTTCGGCGCCAAACAAACGTTCCAGTTCGGCGCGCCCGATTGCCGGCTGCCGACCCAGAATAAAGAGGCTTTGACAATGCATAAGCTAAGTATAGCTGTTTAAAATTCCAAATCCCAAGCACCAAATTCCAAATAAATTCCAAGGATCGAAATCCGAATGACCAAAAAGGCCTTCGGTGGAATGTTTTGATCCTTTGGTCATTGGAATTCCGGACATTATTTGGGATTTGGGATTTGGAGTTTGTGATTTCTAAATCTATAATCTCAACTAATGAGTAAGCACCCTTTCCTTCGGCGCAACTGGAAGTTGATCGTTAACATTGTCACCTTGGCAGTGCTGGCGCTTCTGGTATTTCTGATCCGCGACCAGATTATTGAGACGTTCCAAAACCTCAGGCGGGTCGACTGGCATTACTTGCTTTTTATTTTGCCTTTGATTGCGCTAAGTTACCATGCCCAGACGCGCATGTATCAGCATTTGTTTGGGCTGATCGGACATAAATTACATTATGGATTTATGTACCGGGTGGCGCTGGAGTTAAACTTTGTAAACCAGGTATTCCCAAGTGGCGGAGTGTCGGGCATTTCGTACTTTGGGGTGCGGATGCGCAGCGCGCATATTACGGGCACGCAGGCGAGCCTGGTACAGATTATGAAGTTGCTTTTGCTATTCGTGTCATTTGAGTTGTTGCTCATGATTGGCCTGTTGATTCTGGCGCTAGACGGCAAGGCGAATGATCTGATGCTGCTTGTTGCCGGTTCGATTACGACGCTCCTCATTGTTGGAACGGCTGCATTAGTGGCGATTATCGGGTCAGAGCGGCGGATACACCTAACATTTACGGCTATCACGAGATTTATTAACGCGGTCATCAGTTTCGTGACCCGCCACAAGGGTGACGCCATTAGCACAGAGCGCGCAGAGGGAATTGTGCAGGACCTACACGTTAACTATAAAACAATCGAGTCGCGCTGGCTCGAGCTTCGGGTACCGCTTTTGTGGGCTGCGGTGGTTAATCTGTCGGCAATCTTGGCGATCTATTGTGTATACGCAGCGTTTGGGTCTTGGGTGAATCTGGGTGCGATCATCGTGGCGTATTCGGTTGCCAACTTTGCTGGCCTGATTTCCGTGCTACCAGGCGGGGCAGGTATTTACGAAGCGCTGATGGTCGGTGTGCTGGTTGCCGGCGGTATTCCGGCTGCGCTGAGTCTGCCGGTGACCGTGATGTCGCGCGTGCTAACCACGCTCATCCAGCTGCCGCCAGGATACTGGTTGTACCATCGTAACGTACGGCACACCGGCAAGACGCCGTTAGATCAGCCACATGAATCATGATTGCGAAGGACGAAGGATGAATGGGAAGGATGAAGCTGTAATAATCCTGCACCCTTTTCGTTATTCATTCTTTTTGCTAGAGGTGTGCGGTGCATAACGAAATTACGTTTACTGTTAGTGAGTTTGTTGCGGTCTTAAACCAGACTCTTGAGTACGCGTATCCGAGCGTGACGGTGACAGGCGAGCTGGCTAACTTCCGCGCAAGCAAAAACAAGTGGGTGTATTTTGATCTCAAGGATGACGAGTGTTCGGTCAAGTTTTTCGGCACGGTTTATCAGCTGCCCGGGCCATTGGAAGATGGCATGATGATGATTGTGACTGGCATGCCTCGCCTGCACCCGCTCTATGGCTTTAGCGTGAACGTCATCACCATGCGGCCGGTAGGCGAGGGGTCAATCAAGAAGGCTGCCGAGCTGCTCGAAGCCAAGCTGCGCGCCGAGGGGCTCTTTGACCCCGACCGCAAGCGGCCGTTGCCGTACCCGCCAAACCACATCGGGCTCATAACATCGGCCGAATCAGCCGCCTACCGCGACTTTATCAAGGTGCTCGGCGCGCGGTGGGGCGGCATGCAGATTTCGCTCATAGATGTGCAGGTGCAGGGTGAGGCCGCGCCGGCGCAGATTGTCGAGGCGATTGAGCAGTTTAACGCCATGGGTGAGCCGCCGGACGTGTTGGTTATTACGCGCGGCGGTGGTAGTGCTGATGATTTGCAGGCCTTCAGTACCGAGCAGGTAACGCGCGCTGTGGCCGCCAGCCGCATACCAACGTTGGTCGCAATCGGCCATGAGGTAGATGTAAGCCTGGCCGAACTTGCCGCTGACAAGCGGGCAAGCACGCCGAGCAACGCGGCCGAGTTACTGGTGCCTGACCGCCATGCGGTGCTGCATGGCTTGCGTGAGCGGCGGCAGCAGCTTGAGCGGGATGCGCGAAGTGTCATTGAGGATGCTAAATCGCGCCTTGAGCTACAAATCAAAAACTTGCACGAGAGCGTCGAGCGCGCGGTTTGGACGGCGCAGCAACATTTAGAGAGTAGGGTGCGGCTGCTTGCGGCGTATGACCCGAATGCAGCGCTCCAGCGTGGTTATGCGCTGGTGCGTATGAATGGCTCGCTTGTCCATAGCGGCCGACAGCTGAAACAGGGCGACGAGCTGCACATAAGCCTCAGCGATGCGCGCGTGACTGCAGACGTAAAAGAAGTTACTATGGATGGTGGATATGAAAGAAAGTGATTACCAAACGCTCAACCAACGGCTCGAAGAAGTGCTTGCCAAGCTGCAAGCGCCAGATGTGCAGGTGGATGAGGCTGTGCAGCTCTACGCCGAGGGGCTGACTTTGGTCAGTGAGCTCGAAAAACACTTAGAACAAGCCAAAAACAAGATCGAGAAACTAAAGAGCGCTAGCAAAGCATGATTTGGTTTTTGGTTGCGGCTGCCATTTTACTGCTTGGGTTTGTAGTATTCTTTGGACCGCCGTACCTGCCGACGCTCAGGCGCAATATTGACAGTGCGTTCGAGCTTTTAGATCTAAGGCCCGGACAGACGCTGCTCGACCTCGGGTCGGGCGATGGCCGGGTGCTCATCGCCGCAGCCAGGCGCGGCATTAACGCCGTTGGCATTGAGTTAAGCCCGGTACTGTTTGTGCTCTCGTGGCTGCGTACGCGCCGCTACCGCAAACACGTGCGCATCATATGGGGTAATTACTTTACGGTCAAATGGCCGCCAGCCGACGCTGTCTTTACCTTTATGATTCCGCGGCAGATGGCGCGGCTCGATCAAGCAATCGAAGCTTGGCGGAGTAAAAAGCCGGTGAGGCTGGCAAGTTTTGCATTTGTAATCCCCGGCAAAGAGCCGAGCGCGCAGAAAGACGGCGTATTCTTCTATGAGTACAAGTAGCTGCTAGTAGGGGCGGCTGGCGGCGTATTTTCTGGCAAGCGCTGCGATGGAGTCGTCCAGCGGGCTTTCGTTAAACTCGCCGTAGCGGTTGATAGCCGCGATTCTGATAAGCAGGTCGGCAAACTGGGGATTATTGGGCAGGATCGGGCCGTGAAGATATGTGCCGAATACATTATGTGTTCGGGCGCCTTCGGTTTTATCTTCTCCGTTATTGCCGTTGCCGCGGGTGACGTACCCTAGTGGCTGTTGCGTTGGCCCGAGGTACGTTCGGCCGCTGTGGTTTTCGAACCCAAACAGCGCGTCGGCACAGTCGGTCTCGGCCCGGACGTTGCCAATAAGGCGCTGGTCGCCGCCGTACGTTTCGGCGTCGAAAATGCCGATACCCCGGATTTCGCAGCCGTCGTGCGTGATAAAACGCTTGCCAAGCAGCTGGTAGCTGCCGCAAACCATGAGCATCGGTGTTTGGTTTTCGGCCAGTTCGTACAGGCGCTCGGCAATGGCAAGAATATCCCGCTGTATTTCGGCCTGTGCCGAGTCTTGGCCGCCACCGCCCAATACGATGTCCGCCCAGGACGGCAGCTCGTCGCCAGGGTGGTGGTGATGGACCACCGGCTGGTACCCGTACCACTCGCAACGTCGCATGAGCGTTAGAATGTTGCCTCGGTCGCCATAGGTGTTCATTTCGTTGGGGTAGAGGTGAACGATGTTGATTGCTCTCATGATGTTACCTCCACTGCACGTTTTCTAAGTACCTTGTACAGATGCAGCATGGCGGTGTAGGTGGCGAAAATCACTTTGCGCTTTTGGCTGCGACAAAAGGCCTGCAGGGCCTGTTCGAGGTCGGGAATGGTCTCTGCCGGGATGCCGTCGTACTGGAGACGCAGTGCCATATCGGCGGCACGTTTGCCGGATGTGATGATCTGTCGCTCGCCCTTGAGCGACAGAAAGTCGACATCCCAGAGCCACGAGACGTCGCGGCTATCGGCGTAGTTGTCGTTGATAGCAATCATGACGTCGCAGCCGTTTGACCGGTAAGACCGAAGGGCCTGGAAGAAGCTGACCGGATTTTTAACGAGCGTGAGCTGTACTAGGCCGCCGTCGGGCAGCCTGAAGATTTCGCCGCGCCCAAAAGCCGGGGTGATTTTGGTGAGGCTGGACAGCAGTGTATCCGGCGGCACGTCCGGCAGCAGTCGCCGTGCAAGCGCAAGCGCGGCCGCGGCATTGAGGTAGTTGTGGGGGTCGACAAGGTTGAGGTGTGTTTTGTGTGGTTTGTTGTCTATGGTGTAGACAGCCTCTCGTCCCCGGAAGCTGGTCAGCTCGACCATTAGGGCAGGGCGCTTACCGCCGGTATCGTTTGCTGCTTGCACCGAGGCGATCATTTTTTCGTGCGGGAAGTAACTGCGGAGTGATTGGTGTGCACCAAAGTAGTCGACGGGTACTGCTTTGGCTGCCAGCCGGTTGCCGATGCGAGCAAGGTAGGGGTCATCAGCGTTTGTTATGACGCCTTCGGCGGCTGCGTCCATGGTGCTGCCGAGCAGTTCGGCGACCGTATCGACCTCGCCGAATCTATCGAGCTGGTCGCGCGAAACATTGAGCGCCAGCACCCACCGCGGCTGGATTTGCGTGAGTAGCTTCCGAGCGTACGCCTCGTCTACCTCAAATACGCCGATGTCGTAGGGAAGTGTGCCGGACCAGGTGGCGTGCTGCAGGATGCCGGATATTACGCCCTGGGTCAGGTTGCTGCCGCTCGCGTTGGTGATGACGCGTTTGCCGGTGGCCTTCAGTAGTTCGGTGGCGATTTTGGTCGTAGTGGTTTTGCCGTTAGTGCCCATCACAAACACTACGCCTTCGGGCAGCTGCCTGAGCATCTCACCAAGGTACGTCGGCCTGAGTTTTTCAACAATCAGTCCGGGCAGGGCCTGCCCCCGGTTGTTGATCCGTTGCAGCAGTTGTTGCACCGTTTTGCCGATGGTTGTACCCAGTGCCCGGTTCATACCACCTATGTATAGGACGGGGCAGCAATCCTTGCCGTGAACTTTTGCACGAGTCATCCACATCTTGCCTAAAACCCGGTTCATCATTTACCATGAGCAGTATGACGGATCACAAGTTGCAGGGCGGGTATGTGAGCGGTACGCTCATTGCTTTGATCGTAGTAAGTGTCTTGTTGGTTGGCTCGCTGGCTTTTGGCATGTGGGCGTTTGTCAGCCGGCAGGATTACAAGAACAATAGCGACAAAAAAGCCGCGGCCGCAGCCGATCAGCGCCAGGCCGAGGTGGAAGCAACTATGACTGCCAAATTTATTGAGGAAGAGAAAAAGCCCTACACCTCACACAAATCGCCCGACCAGTACGGCAGCATCGAGGTGGTGTACCCGAAGACGTGGAGTGTGTATGTTGAAGAAGGCTCGTCGGGCGGCACACCGGTGAACAATTACTTCCATCCCCGCGCAGTGCCGGACACCGGCAAGCCAGAGAACTCTTTTGCTTTGCGTATCCAGGTGGTCGACGATTCGTACGACAGGGTGGTGAAGACTTTTGAGAGTGACGTCAGATCCGGCAAAGTCTCCGCCTCACCGTACAGCCTGCCTAAAGTGTCCAGTGTCATTGGTACCCGTTTTGACGGCCAGGTTGAGCGCGACAAACAGGGCAGCATGGTAATCCTGCCGCTTCGCAACATGACAATCAAGGTTTGGACCGAGTCGCCGAATTACCTAGAAGATTTTAACAACATTATTTTGCCTAATTTGACTTTTGCGCCGTAGGTCCTGACCCCTGTTAGCGTTAGCATAACCATTTAGACAGCTCGCAAAAATCCTGGTGCGGGATGGTATACTGAAAGTAGCTAGGAGGGTAACAGGAAGCACCATGGAGATTGCTGACAATGGTGGACAGCTCAGGGCGGATAGTCTGCTATTGTCTGTCGCTGAGCATCTGAAGGTGCCGCTGACTACTATCGCACGGCAGGCCGAGCTGGGGCAGTTAACTGGCCAGGTTAACCTGACCGACGCTGCAGCGATACGTACGCAGGCTATGGCAGCCTTGACGCTAGTCGATAGCTATCTGCTGGGGCTGGAGCTTTTGAGTAAGCAGGCCAGCTTGGAGCTGGAGCCAGTTTCGGTTGCCTCGACGCTTACCGACGCGGCACATGATCTTGAGCAGTTTGCCCGCCACT
>CALKHY010000043.1 GCA_937988795.1 uncultured Candidatus Saccharibacteria bacterium | reverse complement strand
CAAGCAGAAGACGGCATACGAGATTGGTCAGTGACTGGAGTTCCAGACGTGTGCTCTTCCGATCTAGACTCGCGGCCGCGCCGGTCTTACCGCAGCCCGTGGGGCCGGTTATAACTATAACTGGCGGTTGATTCTCATCGATCACCCGCGAGTCGGAGATTAATTTCTCGGCAATACCTCAACATTTATTTATAAAGATTATTATACAATATCTATTCCTTATAATGAAAGAGTCGCCAAATGGTTGCCTCGGCATAGTTACTTGTGGTATGGCGTGCCGGCAGTGATGGTGCTGGCGCGGTAAAGGGCTTCGAGCAGGATGACCATGGCGAGGTCGTGCGGGAATGTTAGTTTGGAAAGGCTCCAGGCAAAGTCAGCCTTGTCGATGACTGCTTGTGGCAGGCCCTCGGGCCCACCGATCAGAGAGCACAGTTCCCTGCCCTCCAGCGCGCGTTTCTCTAAAAACGCTGCCAGCTCCGGACTGTCGAGTTGTTTGCCTTCAATCGCCAGCGCCATCTTGTACGCATTGCCGCATGCGCCGAGCAAATAGTCACTGTCGTAGGCGTATTTATCCGGCACATGCGTTACGCGCAAAGTATGGTAATGCTTGAGCCGGCTGAAATACTCCTCCCACCCCGCCTTGGCATATGTCAGCTTCGGCTCGCCCACGGTTACGATGTGTATTCTCATGTTTTTATGATAGCAATGTTGTGTTCGGTGCGGACGGCTGGTGGGCGGCCGCCGAAGAAGTCGCGGACGGCGCGCTCCGGGCCCGGGAGGGCGTCGCGGCCGTAGTCGTCAATAAGTACCGCCCCGCCCTGGCCCATGCGCGGCCAGATGAGCTTGAGCGAGTCCATGATTGATTCATAGAAGTCGCCGTCCAAAAATGCGAACGCAATGCGATCTGGCACATCGCGCTCAGTAAGCTGGTTAAACCAGCCTTTGTGGACGATGGGTGGACGCAAGTTGGCAGTTCGGAAATTGTGCAGTAATTCCTTCTTATTGACAGCCAGCTCGCCTTTCTTAAATTGTTCGCCTGCCACGCTCGCATCTTGTTCGCTTTTTTCTGGCAACCCCTCGAACGAATCATAAACATGGAACGAACGTTTGTTCGACTCTCCTTTCTCGTCCAGTAGTCGGCGGATAAACAAACTTGTTGTGCCTGAATAGCAGCCAAATTCCACAATATCGCCCGTTATGTTCGCGTCGAGCACCTTCTCTAATTCGCGCCAAACTACACCGAGCTCTTCGGGCCCCACCTGGTCGGATATGATTCTTTGACCGCGGAATGTCTTTGATTGCATGTACAGTTATTGTACCGCAGCCTAGGGCTCAAAACCTTCGGGAAGCAGGCGTTTCAGGGTGCGAACGGCGCGGTACTGCAGCGCCTTAATGGCTCCCTCGTTTTTGCCCATTGCCTGAGCTGTCTCGGCAACGGAGTGGCCATGGAGGAAGCGCAGCTCGATACATTGCCGCTGTTCTGGATTTAGTTGTTTGACTGCATTCAGCAAATCAGTGTTGGTAATGTACTCCAGGACAGCGTCCTCCGGGTTGACGTCTGTGTGCGGGTCAGCCCCGTCGTTTTCACACACGTCGCCAGTGACGACCTCAAACCGGTAGCGGCCAGACTTGAAGTAATCGGCCATCAGATTTCGGGCAATAGTGACAAACCATGCACCAATATCCTTGCCTTGCCAGGTGATGCCACCTATACGCTTAAGGGCGCGGAAAAAGGTTTCGGACGCCAGGTCTTCGGCCACTTGCCTATTTGAGACCCGGAAGTAGACGAATCGAAAGACTGTGTCATGGTATCTCCTATATAGCTGAGCAAATGCATCAGTATCTCCCTCTTGAGCTCTGACAACAAGAGTGTTCCAAGTATCAAGGGCTCCTTCTTGGTTTGGCGCGGTCGGGGCGAGTTCTTCCTCTATGTCCGCAAGGGAGTCGTTTGTCGATTCACCAGGCAACACTGTCTCCGCAAGAAGGGCTTCAGCTGAGAGATTATCTTGGAGGGGGCTGCCTTGCGCGGGGATTGCTATTGGTGCATCTGTTGCAGAGTTCTCTATTTCCTCTACGGTCTCCGGCACGATTATTTCTAGGGCTGCTGTTGGCTGGAGTGCACATTTCCCGGCCGTAGCCGCCGTGCTGATTGACAGCACCCCTCTTTGCGAGGGGACTAATTCGCTCTGCAAAGGAACTAATTCGCTGCTCATGCCCACCCTTATTAGTTAGTGATGGCTGTATAGTATCCAGCTTTTGGGTATGAGTATGTTAGGTTTTTCACAGTCTATCGTATGTGCGCTTCGGGCAGTTCGTCCCAGTTTGAAACGTAGCGCGGAGAGCGGATTTGGTGTTTGGGCTCCCAGGAACGACCCAAATCTTCAGCGGCGTAGTAGATCTTGCTGCGGCCGTGCTTTTGGTTGATTTTGTCGATGGCCTGCATGCGCGCGGCAGATTTATCGTGCTGTTTTGGATCGATCTCGCCCAAAATATCGGTTTGTAGCGCATCTTCTGGAATGAGGTCGTAGATGTATACACAGAGACGGTGGTATTGTTGGCTGCTGCTAAAGATTTCTTTTAGCTTTTTGATAAGTAGCGTGATGATGAGGCCGGTGTCGTTGGTGGGTTGCGCAAGCTTAAGTTCTGGCGACCAACGCCTATACCCTGGTTTGTGGCGATTCGTTTCGGTCATAAAGCCGATTCTCCGGGCTAGCAGGCGGTCGCGGCGGAGCGCGAATGCGGCGCGTGTGGCCATGCTGGCGACCGCCGACTCCAGCACATGCAGTTGATTCGTGTCCTCACCAAACGTCCGACCGCGCATGATGCTTTGGGCGGGTTTGTGTTCGCGTTCGAGCGGAAAGCAGCTCGTGCCGTTCAGTTCAGCAACCATCTGCCGGCCACGGACCCCCATCAGTTGCTGGGCGCGTTGCGGCCGCATTTGGCTTAAATGCAGCGCGGTGCTAATACCCTCGGCCTTGAGCTTGGGCTCTAGCCGCCAGCCTACACCCCAGATGTCCTGGATCGGCGTGCTGGCAAGCGCCCGCTCTCTCCATTCCTCGGATGCATTGATCCAATCCACTGCTCCGCCGTACGACGGGTCAGCCTTGGTAATATCGGCGCCAAGTTTGGCCAGTGTTTTAGTGGGCGCAATGCCGATACTTACCGGTATGCCGATGTTTTTGAGGATCGATTCGCGTACCATTCTGCCCCAAGCGGCGTAATCAGTGATGGGCAGCGTCGAAATGTCCAGAAATGACTCGTCTACCGAATAAATTTCGATCTTAGGTGTCACGGTGGCAAGCAACGCGGTGATGCGTTTACTGATATCGCCGTAAAGCTCAAAATTGGCCGAAAATGTCACCACATTGTGCTGATTAAACAGGTATCTGTACTGGAATGCCGGCGCACCCATCGGAATGCCGAGCGCTTTAGCCTCGTTGCTTCGCGCCACCGCGCAGCCGTCGTTGCTGCTCAAAACAACGACCGGCTTCCCTTCCAGATCTGGCCGGAATAACCGCTCGCAGCTCACAAAAAAGTTATTACAATCCCCCAACGCGAATACAGTTTTCTTTGTAGGCATCTTCATTTCATCTAACCATGATTCCAGGCAAAAGAACAGTTGTCTGAAAGAAGTGCTAAATGGTATAGTCGAAGTAAATGAGCACACAAAAACGCCCTTATTTTAGCTTCCCGCGCCCGCTGCCGCTTTAGCAGCCGGAGCGTTTTGACGTACCACTAAACTAAATAAAAGCCAAAATCCAACAAATCAGCAATCAGGCAGCCCCGGCGAAGGGGCTGTTTTTCATGCCCACCTTGGCCTGATTGCTGAGTAAGGATGTAGTGTATGGAGAAAGTGGCAATTATTGGCATGGGTACGGTGGGTCGCGCTATCAGTGAACTTATGGGCAAAACGTATGCCGTGGAAGGATATGGCAGGTACGATGATAAGCGCGGCGTTTCTGAGGCTGACATAGTAATTATGGCTGTTAGGCCGGAGTCTTTTGTAGATGCGGCCGATCAAATATGGTTTGATGCCGAAAGTAATGTGCCGCGTAATAAGCAATTGATTATTTCAGTCATGGCCGACATAACACTCCGTACGTTATGCCATCGGCTTGGAACCGAGAACGTGGTGCGGGCGCTGCCCAGTCCAGCTATAACCAACTGTCAGAGAGGTCTGACAGTTTGGATGCCTGGCCCTCGTGCTGACATTGCGCGCGCAGAAGTAGCCATTAGTACGTGGGGTCAAAACCTGCAGCTAGCGAGGAAAAAGAAAGAGGAAGACGAGATATTATTGTTTGATGCGTTGACTGCCCGGCACTTAGTGGTGTCGTAAATTGCATTGTAAATTTCTAGCGCTATGCTGTAATAAAAATATGGGTCAAATAATTAGCGAGCCGACAACTATTACGAGAGTATCGTCTTAGTCCGTCGGTTTGCTAATGCAAAATTAACGCTCCCGACGGACGGGAGCTTTTTGTTTTACAGGAGATCAGCATGAAGTTTTACAGTACCAAACAGGCGAGTCCGGTAGTTGGGCTCAAAGAAGCGCTGCTTAATGGCCTGGCGCCGGACGGCGGCCTCTATATGCCAACGGAAATCCCTCGCCTGCCCGATGATTTCTTTACGAGGCTAAGCGGCAAGCCGTTCCAAGAGGTAGCCCAAGAGGCAAGCGTGGCGCTTTTTGGCGACGATGTGCCAGCTGATGTGCTGGAAAAGATTGTGCAGGAGTCGTTCAATTTCGACGTGCCGCTTGTGCCGGTTGGCGAGGATGTGTATGCGCTCGAGCTCTTCCATGGCCCGACGGGCGCGTTTAAGGACTTTGCGGCCCGCTTTATGGCGCGCCTGTTTGCACACCTCATGAGAGATGAAGCCGGGCGAGACATAACGGTGCTGGTAGCAACCTCAGGCGACACTGGCGGTGCGGTGGCGCACGGTTTCTTGGGCGTGCCGGGCGTCCGGGTGGTCATCCTCTACCCCAGTGGCAAAGTCAGCCCGCTTCAGGAGCGGCAGCTCACGACCATGGGTGGTAACGTCACTGTGCTGGAAGTCAAAGGCAGCTTTGACGATTGCCAGCGCATGGTAAAAGAAGCATTCCAGGATACAGATATCCAGCAGGCTTTGCAGCTTGTGGCGGCCAATTCCATCAACATTGGCCGCTTGCTGCCGCAAGCGCTGTATCACCTCTACATTGCCACCTCTTTAGGCAATGCCGGCAAGCCGATTGTGGTATCGGTGCCAAGCGGTAACTTTGGTAACCTCACCGCCGGCCTGATCGCCAAACGCATGGGCGCGCCAATTGCCAAATACATCGCCGCCACCAACCAGAACGACGCCGTGCCGCGCTACCTCAAGACTGGCGCGTTCGAGCCTAAAGAGACTATCCCGACCATCTCAAACGCCATGGATATTGGCAACCCCAGTAATTTCGCGAGGATGCTGGAGCTGTATGGGCACGACTGGTCACACATGCGCGAGGATATTTACGGCGCCAGCTTTTCCGACGAGCAAACCAAGCAGGTTATGAAGGAGGTCTTCAAGGCGCACGGCTACCAGCTCGACCCGCACGGCGCTGTCGCCTACCTTGGCCTCCGCGAATACCGCGAGCAACACCCCGAAACCGTGGGGGTATTCCTGGAAACCGCCCATCCCGTCAAGTTTTCCGAAGTAGTCGAAGAAGCCACCGGCGTCGCTCCGGCCATGCCTGCGAATCTAAAGAGCCCTAGTCGGCCAAAACAGTCGGTCGTTATTGACGTCAATTTTGAAACTCTCAAAGATTTTCTCTTGCGTAATAATCAGTGACCTTAAACGACAGCACTCTCAGTTAGTGTAAGTTGCTGCTCTACGGCGTTTAGGTGTGCTTGCAAGCCGATCGGCATAGGGATGTTGGGTGTGTGGCGGCCAAAGTCCATGGACGCAATAATGGGTGTGCCATATGGCTCGGTGATGTCCAGCACGATTTGTTTGAGGCTTGGCTCGGCTATGTCCTTGTCTGGGTGTGGCGGCACTTTGGTTATGGTGCCGACACACATGCCGCTTATCCGCTCTAGAATACCTGCGTGTTTAAGCTGGTATAGCATCTGCATGGTTTCGTGCGTAGGCCTACCTACTTGCTCCCAGAATAAAATTGCGCCTTTGAATTGCTCCAGGCTCGGCAGAAACGGCGTGCCGATAAGTTTGCATAAGGCATTGAGGTTGCCGCCAATCAGGCGCCCCATTGCTTCTCCGCCCCGCCAGGTCTCCCAGGATGTTAGGTGTGGTAGATTGCCAATTGCCTTAGTTTTGGTAAGGATGTCCACGTATGCCTGTTTGATCGCGTAATCGCTCGTTTCGGCGTTATCCCAGTTAGCACCTAGTCCAAATGAAACTTCGTCCATATGGAATCCAACCAAGCCGGCGCGAGCATAAAGCGCCAAGTGGTAGGATGTAACATCGCTCATGCCGATAAACGGCTTGGGATTGGCCCGGATCAGGTCGTAATCTATGAGGTCTAAAACAGTAATGGCCGTGTGTCCGCCAACGGCCGCGATAATAGCCCGCACCTCACTGTCCGCAAACATGGCTTGGATGTCGTCGGCCTGCTCTTGCGGCGTGCCGGCCGCGTACCCGTGCTGCAATCTGATTGTCTTTCCTTCTTTGAGCCGGAACCCCATGTGCTCGAGCAGGTGCTTACCGTGCTCGTATTTATCTCGGAAGGATGGTAGAACCGGCAAACACGGCGCCACTATGCCAATGGTGTCGCCAGGCATAAGTTTCGGTGGTTTGAGTGGTGTGGTTGTCATGACTGTATTGTAGGGCTCTCATGTTA
>CALKHY010000042.1 GCA_937988795.1 uncultured Candidatus Saccharibacteria bacterium | reverse complement strand
TTTTGACTGACATGCCCGGGGTTTTTGACATGATTGGTGCAGCGCTGGTCGGCATCTTTCCGTTTGTGGTGATGTTTTTGACGACCTCGATTGCAACTTTGCGCGAGCGTTCAAGCGGTACGCTGGAGCGGCTACTCGCTATGCCCATGGGTAAGCTCGACATTATCCTGGGCTATGCGCTGAGTTTCGGCTTGTTGGCTGTGGTGCAGGCAGTGATAGCCAGTACCGTAGCGGTGCGACTCTACGGGCTCGACATTGCCGGGCCGGAGTGGATGCTGGTACTGCTGGCAGTGGCCAACGCACTGCTCGGCACGACACTTGGACTGTTTGCCAGCGCGTTTGCGCGCACCGAATTCCAGGCGCTGCAGTTTATGCCGGCGTTCATCTTCCCGCAGTTCCTCTTGTGCGGCCTATTGGTGCCAGTGGACAGGCTGCCGTCGGTACTCGAGGCTGTTGCTAACATTCTGCCGCTGACCTATGCCGTGGACGCCATGCAGCTAATTTCGCGCCAGCCTACAATATCGACGGAGATTTGGACTGATTTGGCAATTGTACTGGCCTTTGCTGTCGCCGCAGTCGTTTTGGGCGCGGCAACACTTCGGCGTAAGACAAAATAATCGGGGGCGTGGTATAGTACAAAGCATGCGTTTGAAGTTTACCAGGAAGAACCAGCTGGCACTGCTATATGGGGCCGGTAGTTTGTTGTTGATTGCTACGTTTGGGTTTTGGTTTATAAAGACAAACACCGACCCGGAGCGTGTATTCTGGAGGGCGATCGAGCGCAGTCTGTCCACTCAGGGTGTGACTATTGAGGCCGAACAATCAGAGGGCGATGCAACGGTCAAGCAAGTCATTCGCTACTCGCTCGGCGCTTCCAACCTTTCCCATTCCATAACCACGCTTTCGCAGAACGGCACAACCGTCCAAAACGAGATGATCGGCACGCCTGACACGGATTATTACCGGTACCTTAATGTTGCGACCGACCAGACCAGGGCAGACGGCAGCCCGATCGATTTCTCGAATGTGATCGGTGTGTGGACCAAGAGTGAGGAAGGGGCCGGCCAGTCGTTCGCGCAGGCGCTGCTGGGCGGCTCGTTGCCGGTTGGTGTCCTGGGTGTGCCAATCGGCAATCTGTCCGAGGAGGCGCGGGATGAGCTGATCCGGCAAATCCAAAACGACCATGTGTATGAGGTGGCATTCGACGCCGTGAAGAAAGAGCGTAAATCCAGCCGCATGTTGTACACCTATGAAGTGAGTATCCAGCCGGTAGCCTACGTGGCGCTCATAAAGCAGTTCGCGCAGACCGTCGGGCTGCACAGCCTGGATGATGTAGATCCCGGCATGTACGAAGGACAGCAGGCGTTCAAGCTCGATGTTACCATCGACGTGTGGGCGAACCAGGTTGTACGTATTAGCGATCCAGCCACTGGCAACAGCCAGACGTATTCCGGCTACGACATCCCGGTGCAGGTGCGCCCGCCGAAAGACGTCATCAGTGCAGAAGAGATGCAAAAGCGGCTCTCAGAGTTGCAATAGATCGCGCTTACGGTTACCCTATAGTTAGTACGGTTACGTAACAAGGTATATTTTTGTATGGATCCCCAGAGAAACCCTTTCGCGCCGCAGCCCGGCGATGAACCAGATAGCACCAATCCCGCTGGCCCGGCGCCTAGGGTACCGTCTTCTGGTTTTTCTGATTTCGGCAAAGAAGCAGCCAACACGCCGGCTGTTGCCACGCCGGTCGCTGGTCAAAGGATCGAGCCAGAAGCGGTGCAAGGAGTGTCGCCTATGCAAGCCGGCAACACGGCATTCGGCAGTTCGGGCCCTGCAGCACCTGCACCCGGCCAGCCTGGAAGCACGCCTGCGGCTATATCTGGCCTCGACGCTCCCGAAATACCACAGCAACACGCACCAGGGCCGCAATCTGAGCCGGAGGCTCCTGCCTCTGTCGGCGAGCCGGTCGACCCGTTGCCAGTTGGACTCGCCAAGCACCGCAAAAAAGGCTTGTTTATCGGGTTGATTGTCTCGGCTATTGTTTTGCTACTCTCCGGCGGCGCAGCCGCTGCTTACTTTGGCTATTACCTCCCTAACAAGCCAGAAAACGTACTCAAGAGAGCTCTGGCCAACTCGTTCGACCTCAAAAAGGCTAAAACCATACACTTCAGCGGCGAGATTACCTCTGATGAGGGCGAAACCAGCATACCGCTCAGCATGACATTCCAAGGGGCAACCGACACCGAATCCGGTGCGTTCGATGTTAAGGCAGAGCTCGACATACTTCTAACAACGCTTGCCCTTGATGCGCGTACCACCGATGGCAAAACGTTCTACTTCAAGGTAGGTGGCCTGGACGATATGGCAGGGCTGCTTGACAGTATGGCTCAGGCCGATCCGGTGTCGGCAATGGACGCCGCGATTTTGAGCGGCTATTTGTCGGTGTTTCAGGGCCTCAATGAGCAGTGGGTGGAATTGAGCAGGAACGCCGCCGAGCAACTTGGTATCGCTGCAGAATCGGAGCCCAATATGCTGAGTGTCGACCGTCAGAAGATAGTGGACGCCTACCTCGCCAACGAATTCCTAATTATTAAGGAAAAGCTGGCGGACGAGGACATCAAAGGTGTTAAGAGCCATCACTATAAGATCGACATAGATAAGGCAAAGCTCAAAGCGTTCGCCGCAGAGCTAAGCAAAAATATCAGCGCTTTCAAGCAGAGCGAAGAACAGCGGAACGAATTCAATCGCATTATCGACGAGATGAAGCTGTACAACCTTGAGGTATGGATCGCCAAGAGCGACAAAACATTCCGCAAGGTAGCCTTTGCCTATAGCGCCAATGGCGACGCCGTTGAGGGCCACGTGACAGTCGACAGCTACAATCAGCCGGTGACGGTTGAAAAGCCGGAGAATGCCAAATCACTGCTGGAAGTTATCCAGGATCTCTTTAGCAGTTTTAGTGGCGCAAGGAGCTTAGAGGAGCTTCTTCCGGCCGAGCTAGACGCGCAGCAAGCCGGCATTCTGCTGTAAAAACGGTAAGCGCACGTTGGTGTGCGCTTCTGTATAATCAAAGTAATGCAAGTCATCGTTGATTCGCTACTGACGCACTACGAAACGCACGGCAAAGGCAAGACGGTGCTGCTGTTACATGGCTGGGGAGACAGTGCCGCAGGGCTTGCCGATTTACAGAAAGCGCTGGCCAAAAAACACAAAGTTATCGCGCTGGATTTGCCTGGCTTTGGCGGTACGCAGCCGCCGGCCGAGGCTTGGGGGTTAGACAATTACGCATATTTTGTCAGCGAATTTTTGGCCAAGATCGACGTTAAGGAACTAAAGGCAATTATCGGCCACAGCAACGGCGGAGCCATAGCAATCCGTGGCATGGCTCGCGGTTGGCTGAGCGCCGATAAGCTGGTACTTTTGGCGTCAGCAGGCATCCGCGGCGAGTATAAGGGCAGAACAAGGGCGCTCCGGTTAATTACCAAAGCCGGCAAGGCGCTCGTCATGCCGCTTCCCAGATCCGTCAAGCGACGCTTGCGCAAGAAAGTATACACGGCGGTCGGTTCCGACATGCTGGTGGCTGAGCACCTTCAGGAAACCTTTAAGAAGGTTGTGACCGACGATGTGCGCGAGGACGCTGCGCGTTTGGCGTTGCCAGTGCTATTGATCTACGGCGACCAGGACGACGCCACTCCACTCAGGTATGCCGAGATGTTCAATAAATCAATGAAGAATTCCAAGTTAGAGGTTTTGACAGGCGCCGGCCACTTCGTGCACAAGGACGAACACGAGAAGGTTGTTAAACTGATTGAAGGATTTTTGAAATGATAAAAAATTTGCTAAGTCTGTACAGTCCATGCTTTCCGGTCATCGTAGTGTACATGCTGCAGAACACCGAATATCAGGCCGGACCGTACCTTGCATGGCTCTGGCGTACGAAGCGGCTCGACCGCGTGATGTATCGCCGTACGTTAGACCGCACGCTGCCTGCCAGGCTGCTCCTCTGGGCGCTTCGGCTGGGCATGTTCGCGCAGAT
>CALKHY010000041.1 GCA_937988795.1 uncultured Candidatus Saccharibacteria bacterium | reverse complement strand
AGTTCAGACGTGTGCTCTTCCGATCTTAAAGAATGGCCTAAAAGGTGAGTATAATGGAGTTAGCGTGCAAAGCTTGGCAGAAAAAATGCTTAATATTGCGCGAGGAGGTTTGCGACAAGAAGAGTTGTGGATGCTTGCATATCCGGAGTTTGTTGTTACAAGTGGCAAATCGGGTGCAGTCCGTGCACTAGAGCAATACGAAAAACTCCAAGGTTCGCCTACAGAGCGCATTGGAAATATTCTAGTCAGTAGAATAGCAATAGACCCCCGAACAATTTAGCGATTAGGAGGATCAACATGAAAATAGTAAAGATGGAAATCTTGCGCTTGAACCTGCCTATGATTAGCAGTTTTGAGACAAGTTTTGGCAGAATCACAGCGAAAGAAACGGTTATTACGAAACTTTTCAGTGATGACGGGCTTGTTGGATATGGCGAATCGGCATCCTTTCATGCGCCCATTTACAATCATGAAACAGTTGATTCGTGTTTCCTTGTACAAGAAAAGTTCATTGCACCAAAAGTAGTTGGCAAAACGTTTAACAATCCTGAAGAATTTTGCAGTGTTTACAACAATATCATCGGTAATAAAATTGCCCAGACGGGGCCTGAGTGCGCATTCTGGCACCTCGTTGCCCAACGCAACAACAAGTCATTAAGCGAACTAGTCGGGGGCGTTAAAACCGAAGTGCCAGTAGGCGAGAGTATCGGCATCAAGGCCACTATCAAAGAAACTCTAGAAGAAATCAACCAACGCCTAGAAGAAGGCTATGTACGTATAAAGGTTAAGATCAAACCGGGCTGGGATGTTGAGGTATTGCGAGCCATTCGTAAACAGTTTCCAAACATTGACCTTACAGCTGACGGCAACTCGGCATACAATCTCAATGACCATCTTGAAATACTTCGGTCACTAGATGAATTTAACCTATCTATGCTGGAGCAACCACTAGCAGCAGATGATATTATCGATCACGCGACACTACAAAAGGAAATACAAACACCGATCTGTCTAGATGAAAGCATAGAAAGCGCAGAAGATGCTCGCAAGGCAATACAACTAGGCGCCTGCAAGATAATCAATATCAAACCGGGTAGGGTTGGCGGCCTGGTAGAAAGCATTAAAATACACGACCTTGCTGCAAAGCACGGCATACCAGTCTGGTGTGGCGGGCTGCTCGAAACGGGCATTGGTCGGGCATTCAACATTGCTCTTGCCTCCAAGACGAACTACCAACTACCTAATGACATCTCACCATATCAGTACTTCTATAAAGAGGATCTTGTGGACCCAAGTTATGCCGTAAAACCCAACGGTCATATTGATGTACCTAAAGAGCCTGGCCTTGGATTCACTATAAACGAAGACCGTATCAAAAAATACACAACCCAAAGCAGCGTCATCTCAGCTACAACCTAAGAGAGGGAGTTACTTAAAATTATGGGCAACCAGCTTGAAACGATACTAAAGGAGCTTATAGAAAGACCTAGCACTACCAATAACATAACATCCTCTACCGAAATTATTGATTATGTATATAACCTACTTACATCTGTAAAAGTAGCATACGTTAAGAAAGGGGCTATTAACAGTTTTTCGTACTTAATAGCAACTACACAACAGCCAAACGACCGAATGATCTGGTTTATTGGTCACCTTGATGTAGTTCCGGCCGATGAATCAATGTTTCAACTTACCAGTGACGACAAAAATTACTATGGCCGCGGCGTGCATGATATGAAAGGTATGGCAGCTGCTATTTTGGCAGCTTTTATCAATCTGCCAGAGCTCGAAAAGGCGAATGTTGGCCTCATGTTTACTACCGATGAAGAAATTGGCGGTAGAAACGGCGTAGGTGCGCTCGTAAAAGATTTCAAGGGCGCCGCAGCCTTCGTGCTCGATGGCAGCACCGACTTCGTGCTCCAAGAAAAGATAAAAGGCGTACTGTGGTTGGAAATCGTAGCAAAAGGTGTGGCTACGCACGGCTCACGCCCATGGCTTGGGCAGAGCGCTAACGAAGAACTCGTCGACTACCTCCACCAATTTAAAGCATGGTACAAAGCCAACATGCCTCAGAAAGCACCACATAACTACTTCACTACCTTTAACTTGGGTAAAATAGTTGGCGGCAAGGCGACCAACCAAGTTAGCGATGAGGCGATTGCCAGTATCGATATCCGCTTTGTAAGTGAAGAAGATGCATCAAAGATGCTAGAGGCGGCCAATAGCATAGCTAAAAAGTGCCGTAATATTACAGTCAACGTATTACTAAAAGATCCGGCAATTATCCTGGATGTCGATTCGCCATGGTGTAAACGTACTATCGAGCTAATCAATACTCTCGGTATCACGCCAGGCGACGACACGCACCGGTATGCCCATGGCTCCAACGACGGCAGATACCTTGTGCCGCTCAACATACCGATCATAGTCACCCGACCGGCGGGCGGCAACCAGCACGCCGAAGGCGAATGGGTCAGCAAGGAAGGACTAGCCAAGCTCGAGCAACTATGCGCAATACTCATGGAAGAGACAAAATCGTAAGCGTTGACATCTGCCCCTGTTTGTGCTAACCTAATAAAGAACATTACCGAAGACCGCAGCGGTTCCGAAACGGACTTAATAATGCTGCCGAGGCAATGAGAAAAGTCAGCTTTTTGTTTTTGAGCAGTTCTCTTGTAGGTCTTTGGTGATGCGAGCGCCAAAGACCTTTTCTTTTACGGTTGCGGCGCGGCCCACCTTAACAATTTGGCAAATAAACACATTAGCAATTAGTAATTTGCCATTAGCCATACATTAACGATTAGCAATTAACCATGACAGCTGATCGCTAATCGTCAATTGCTAATGCATCGTAAATTGCTAATCGATAATCGCTAATAGGAAGGGAAAACTATGGCCTTAAGTAAAGACAAGAAGCGCGAAATCGTCGCCCAGCTTGCCGAAGCCCTTGGCTCGTCCAAGATGACCGTGGTTGCCAAATACCAGGGCACCACAGTGAAGGCGCTGCAGCAACTCCGCCGCGACGCGCGCGGCAACGGCACCAAGGTGCAAGTTGCCAAAAACCGCTTGGTCAAAAAAGCCTTGGAGAACGTCGACACCCTCAAGGATGTCGACACCAGCCAACTAACCGGCCAGCTACTCTACGCCTTCAACATGGAGGACGAGGTAGCTCCCGCCCAGGTTCTGGCTGCGTTCGCCAAGACCAACCCGACCATCGAGTTCGTCGGCGCCATTTCGGCCGACGGCAAATTCCTGAGCGCTGATGAGGTGAAGGCTCTGGCAACCCTGCCGGGCAAGAACGAGCTCATCGCCCAGGTTATCGCAACCCTGCAGTCGCCGCTCAACGACACCATCAGTGGCCTTTCTGGCAACTTGCATGCGTTGTTGGACGGTATTGAGGCTAAGGCTAGCGCTTAAAACATTAACCATTAGCAATGTACCATTAGCCATGCATTAACAATTAGCAATCTTAACCATGACATTGCTAATTATCAATCGCCAATCGCTAATGCATCGTAAATTGCTAATCGATAATCGCTAATAAAGAAAAGGAGAATTAAAATGGCTAAGGATCTGAAGAAACTGGCTGAGGAACTCACCAGCCTGACCGTTCTCGAGGTCAACGAACTCAAGAACATCCTCAAGGAAGAGTACGGCATCGAACCGGCTGCCGCCGCTGTTGCTGTAGCTGCTGGCCCGGCTGCTGGCGGTGACGCTGGCGCTGCTGCTGCCGACGAGAAGAGCGAGTACGACGTTGTCCTGAAGGACGCTGGTGCTCAGAAGGTAGCTGTTATCAAGGCTGTTAAGGACATCACCGGCCTCGGTCTTGGCGAAGCCAAGGCTCTGGTTGACGGTGCTCCGAAGACCGTTCTTGAAAAGGCTAAGAAGGAAGACGCCGAGAACGCCAAGAAGGCCCTCGAAGAGGCTGGCGCTACCGTCGAACTGGTCTAAGCATACACTCGACCGTACTCAAAGAGACCTCATATATGGGGTCTCTTTTCTTTTTAATTTACTTCTTTATGGCAAACTTATCCACAGATTGCTATTGTTTTTTTGACTTGACTTATCATTCGTGGTAGTCTTAGGTTAAGTGGAGACAAACAAACACCGAGGTGTGTTAGAGAGACGTAAGACAACAATGGCAGACATAGCAGACAAACAGATCAAACGTCTTCGGGCACTTTTACGAGATGCCGAGACGAATTTGGCGGCCGCCATGGAGCTGCTGACCAGTATTGTAGGTGATGACGAAAAGGTCGCCCCGGTGGTCAAAGAAGAAAACTTGGGCAAAATTGTCGAAGGTGTCTTTGACGGACAAAATATGGTCGGTGCCGACGGCAAAACGTATCCTGTGCCTGCCAACTATGCCAGTAAGTCCAAGCTGGTCCAGGGCGACATTCTCAAGCTCACCATCGGCCAGGACGGCTCATTCATGTACAAGCAAATCGGCCCGATCCCGCGCAAGCAAGTCGTGGGCACGCTCAAGCTCGAGAACGGCCACTACTACGTAACCGTCAACGGCAAAGATTACCGCGTACTATTGGCCAGCGTAACGTACTTCAAAGCCAAGCCGGGCGACCAAGTCAGCGTCAACTTACCAGAAAACGACTCGCAGGCCGAATGGGCCGCCCTCGAAGCTGCACTGTAACCGATTCGGAACTACCTTGACTTAAGCATGCGTGTTGCAACCGAAGGAAAATAGGCTTATCATGTTACGTATTACAGTCGTAACATGTTGTTTACTTTATGGCAGAAACCCAAGAAATAATAATTGTCAGCGCTCACGATTTTGAAGATAGAGGGCTTAAAGCGGCGTTTGAGTATTTTGAAGGCCCTGGCCTTGGTTCAGATTTTAAGCTTACTGCCTCCAGCGGCCTGTATTTTTGCACCAGCTCCCTTAACGGCCTACTGTCATACGACAAACACATTGGCTTTAGAGGATGCAGCATGCTTGATCCTGAAACACGACGCGTCCATGACGTCATCTTTCCTGATGATCCTAAGTTTATAGATGATTTTCAAATTGCGTTTAATGCACTTGGTACCGTGTTGAGCACGTCGCTACCCCCGCACATGACTACCAGCGCCTTCAATAACGAAAAACTCATGTACCTAAAAATTACCTCCAGATTATACCTACATCTTGGATGGCGCGGTATACAAAGTATAGAAATTGCCGGCGAGGAAGACTTAGATTATATAAAACCCAAACTAACGGAAGAGTTATTGAAAGCAATAGCCGCAGAGATAGCTACATACGAAGCTACACGCAGGACAGAGCCTATACCTGCTCAGGTCGAAAGTTAAAGCCTTACACGATAAATCACAACAATTATCGCGCCCTCTTTGCGTATAATAGTAGTGGAAATGGGACAGGCGTTGTATCGGGCACATAGGCCCAAGAAGTTGAGTGAGGTTGTGGGGCAGGAGCATGTCACGACCGCTTTGGCGCGCGCGCTCGAAAAGGGCACAATTGCGCACGCCTACCTGTTTACCGGACCGCGCGGCACCGGCAAGACGTCGATCGCCCGCATCTTGGCGCACGAGATCAACAACCTGCCGTATGAGGACGACTCGTCGCATCTAGATATCATCGAAATCGACGCGGCATCCAACCGCCGGATCGACGAAATCCGCGAGCTGCGCGATAAAGTACACATCGCGCCCACCAGCGTGAAGTACAAAGTGTACATCATCGACGAAGTACACATGCTTACCAAAGAAGCGTTCAACGCGCTCCTTAAGACACTGGAGGAACCGCCGGCGCACGTCGTGTTCATACTGGCCACAACTGAAGCGCACAAGCTGCCAGAGACGATTATCAGCCGCACGCAGCGCTTCTCATTTAAGCCGGTTGATCTGACTAAAGTGACCGCACACCTTCGCCACATCGCCGATGCCGAAGGTATACAGATTGACGATGATGCGCTGGCATTAATCGCCGCACACGGCGAGGGCAGCTTCCGCGACAGCATCAGCCTGCTTGACCAGGTGCGCAACACTGGCGAGAAGGTGACGCTCGCCGATGTGCAAGCAGTGCTCGGCATCGCACCCAAAGACATGATTGAGTCGCTTGTGGCGGCCGTGGCAGCGCACGACGCACCGCACGTCGTCCAGCTACTCAATGAAGCCCACGCCGCCGGCCACGAACCGGCCCGCATGGCCAAGCAGCTCGGCGAAACCTTGCGCGCCCAATTGCTCGAAGGCAAAGCACAGCTACCAAACAACCAATTACTAGAGCTACTCGCCAAACTCATTGAAGTGCCAGCTTCCGGTAATCCGCGCGCCAATCTGGAAGTCGCACTGCTTGATATCGCACTATCCGGAACCCCCGCAAAGAAAGAAAGGACCGCCACAATGGCCGTAGAAGCCAAGCCGGCAGTCCAGGTCGACCCGCATCCGGCCTTGGCCCGCAAACGCGCCACCCAAGCCTCAACAAGCCAGACCGGTCAAGGCGGAGGCGCAGGCGCTTCTGATTTTGGAGGCTCAGCCGCAGCGGAGCCAGGCGCGAGCGCGGCATCTTCCGATTCGGGAGAGTCAGCCGTAGCGGAGCCGGATTCTCGCCAGCGAGACCCTGGACTCGCTGACGAGAATCACGCGCGTGAGCGCTCTCCCGAATCGGAAGATGCCGACAGTGAGCCCTCCGGCACAACAGACAGCACCACCATCGACGCTGCCATGTGGCCGCAAATCCTCGCTGCTATCAAGCAACACCACAACACCTTATATGGCATCGTCAAAGCCGTCCGCCCGCACTTTGAGCCAGGCAAGATAATCCTGGAGTGTGGCTACACCTTCCACCAAAAACGTTTGAGTGAAAAAGCCAACCAGGACAAACTGGCAAGGATTATCCAAGAAGTCACCGACAAAAAGGTCCGGCTCGAAACCGCCTTAGGCGAACCGCTCCGGCCGGATGAAATTGTCCAAACCCCACCGCCACTGCCGCCCGCCGACGAAATCGTCCACACCGTAGCGACATCGCCAACCAGCCAAACAACCCCGCCACCCGCAAGCAATAGCCAAACACCCGATCTCGAAACCATTAGCAATATCTTCGGCGGCGCCGAGGTGTTAGAATCGTAAGTAAGATGGACGGGGACAAAAAGGGGCAAACGCCGCCGCACAATCTGGAGGCTGAGGCTAGCCTGCTTGGCGCGATTTTGATTGACAGCGATGCGCTGGTCAAAATCGCCGATGTTGTGCGGCCGGACGACTTTTTTGACGCGCGCCACAAGCACATTTTTGAGGCCATTTTGACACTCTACGAACGCCGCAGCCCTATCGACGTCCTCACCCTTGCTGATCAGCTCAAAACCGCCGGCATGCTCGATATGGTCGGCGGCCCCTCATACCTCACGGAACTCACCAACTTCGTGCCGACCGCCGCGCACGTCGAGCAGTACGCCGACATAGTCGCACAAAAAGCCGTGCGCCGCCGGCTTATCGCCGCCAGCCAGGACCTGACCAACCTCGGCTACGACGAAACCAAACAGATCAAAGAACTCATCGAGGAAGCCGAATCGCGCCTGTTTGAAGTCAGCCAGCAGCACGTCAAGCAAACGCTCGTGAGCCTCGAAACCATCCTGACCGAGAGCTTTGACAGATTAGACGACCTGCACCGCGATAAAGGCAAAGTCCGCGGCATCCCCTCCGGCTACCGCGACCTCGATGACATGCTCGCCGGCTTTCAGAAATCCGACCTCATTATCATCGCTGCGCGGCCCGCAATGGGTAAAACCGCGTTGGTACTGAACCTTGCACACAACATCGCGATCCAGGCCAAAGAGCCGGTACTGATGTTCAGCTTGGAAATGAGCAAGGAACAGCTGGTCGACCGTCTCTTGTCCATGGAATCCGGCGTGGACGCTTGGGCGCTGCGTACCGGCAACCTGACCGACGCCGACTTCGAGAAAATCGGGCAGGCGATGGGTACACTCTCGGAGGCAAAAATCTACATCGACGACACGCCCGGCCTCACCGTCAGCGACCTGCGCACCAAGGCCCGCCGCGCAGCGCACCAGCACGGTGTTGGCATCATCATCGTTGACTACCTGCAGCTAATGAGCGGCGGCTCGCGCTTCTCGGGTAGCGACAACCGCGTGCAGGAAATCTCCGAAATCTCACGCGGTCTCAAGCTCATTGCCCGCGAACTCGGCGTGCCAGTCATCGCGCTAAGCCAGCTGAGCCGCTCCGTGGAAAACCGCCACCCGCAAATCCCGCAGCTGGCCGACCTGCGTGAATCCGGCTCCATCGAGCAGGACGCCGACGTCGTGGCCTTTATCTACCGCGAAGACTACTACAACCCCGAAACCGAGAACAAAAACATCATGTCGCTGCTTATCCGCAAACATCGTAACGGTCCGACCGGCGACGTCCGCCTGTACTTCGACATCGAAAAGCAGCGCATCCGCTCACTCGACACCAAACACCACGACCCCTTCACTGAATAGTTGACCGGCCGCCTCAAATTCTTTACCATAAACAGTATGAAGAAATTTCTAACCCCCACGACTGTCTTGTCTGTAATTATCGTCATTTTGATTCTGGTGGTGGGTGTATTGTTTTGGAAGTACCAGAACGCCAAGGCGACCAATCCGGCCAAAGAGACTTCGGCACGTATCATCCAGAAGGTTGCCAAGCTCTACATGGTGCCAACGAATGAAGAGCCGACCGTCGCCCAAATCCAGGATAAGAGCAAACTGGACAACCAGGAATTCTTTAAGACGTCCGAAAACGGTGACTACCTGCTAATTTACCAAAAGGCAAAGGTAGCGATTGTATACCGCGAACAGATCAACAAACTGGTGAATGTGGGGCCGGTCAACATTGACGATCAAGCAAATCAGAACCAAGAGAACCAGCAGGGCCAGACCGCCGGCGCACAGACCGAGCAGTCCAGCGAATCAAACGAATCAAACGAATCGAACGAATAATCTCCCGTGCAATAAAAAGGCTGAAGGCGGCAGAAAGCAACACGCTGCAAGTTACGTTTGACCCTAAAAAGTCGTATAATTTCTTACAAGATGTATCGTCGGATTAATATTGAAAAACTCCAGGAGAAGCTGCGCAATCTGACGGCGACGTACTGGCAGCCCGCACTCTACTACGGTGTATTGATGGTACTCTTCGGACTGCTTTTGTGGTTCCGCCTAGGGAGCCTGACGGGTGGCTACAGCGCAGAGGAGGCAGCTGCACTGCAGGCTGGCTCCAGCCTGAGCCAGATCTTCGAAAACCCACTTAATGCGCCATTTACGCTGCTGGCCTATCTTTTCAGCCTTATTTTTACCGGCGAGCAGGCGCTGTTATCAGTACGGGCGGCGGCCACGGTTATCGGGCTGCTGACACTTACAGCATTCTACTGGCTGGGGCGTCACTGGCACGGCGAGCGGACCGCAGTGCTCGGCACGGTCATCTTTGGTTCCTCGGCCTGGTTTTTGCATACGGCGCGGCTTGGCACACCCGACGTCGCACTGTTTTTGCTACTTGTGCTGGTTGCCGGTAGTGTGTGGTTTAAAAAGACAGACTATTACGCCATCTTGTTTGCTGGCTTTATACTGACTGCGACACTACTGTACGTGCCCGGCATGATCTGGCCCGTACTTTTCGTAACACTCTGGCAGGCAAAGACCATCCTCCGTTTTGCCAAAAAACATCTTGGATTTTTCCTGTTCGGCCTGTTTGGGGTGCTGGCGCTGATCGCACCGCTGCTCTGGGCGCTGTGGCGGTCGCCCGGGATAGCACGTGATATCGCAGGCCTGCCGGCAGGATTTAACTGGACGGACGCCCTGGAGCGCCTCGGTGAAGTGCCGTACCAGCTGTTTGTACACGGCCCGGCCGACCCGGTAATCTGGCTTGGGCGCTTGCCGGTGCTCGATGTCTTTAGCATGGTTATGCTCATCTTTGGCGCGTATCTGTACTTCCGCTACAGACATCTGGCGCGATCCAAAATGGTGGCCGTCAGCCTAACAATCAGCTTACTGTTGATCGCGCTAGGAGGTGCAGTCACACTCTCCATCATCATCCCATTCGTCTACCTGCTGGTTGCCGCTGGCATTGGCTTTAAGATCGGAAGAGCACACGTCTGAACTCCAGTCACTGACCA
>CALKHY010000040.1 GCA_937988795.1 uncultured Candidatus Saccharibacteria bacterium | reverse complement strand
TGGGCTGTTTGCTGGGCTTGCCGGCATGCTCGTGCCTGCCATTGCCAGTTGGATTGCCTGGCCAGGCAGCGTGATTACGACGTTTATGCTCGACATGGCCAATCTCCTAAGCCGCGTGCCAAACGCATACATCGAAGATATTAACTTCCCGCTTAGCTACATGCTCGTGTCGTATGTGGTAATCGGTTTTGTGTGCTTCATCCTCTGGAGCAAAGTTCGGAAAAGTGCTATAATAACAGAGAAGATCGAGGAGCAAAAAATAAATGGCAGGACATTCCAAGTGGGCGCAAATTAAGCGCCAAAAGGCGGTGGCTGATGCCAAGCGTGGCGCGATTTTTACTAAGCTTGGTAACCAGATTGCGGTAGCAGCGCGCAGCGGGACTGATCCAGAAACAAACCCGGCGCTGGCTATGATTATCGAAAAGGCCAAGGCGGCCAACATGCCCATGGCCAACATTGAGCGCGCCATCCAGCGCGTTGCCGACAAAAACGCCGCGCAGTTGCAGGAGTTTTTGTACGAAGGCTACGGCCCGGGCGGCGTGGCAATTTTGGTGGAAGTTGCGACCGACAATGTCAACCGCACCTATCCGGAAGTTCGTCTGGCGTTCAGTAAACACGGCGGCAACCTGGCCGAAAAGGGCGCGGTTGCATTCCAGTTTGACCGCCGCGGCGTGATCCGCGTGAAAGGCAATGGCGACGACCTCCTCATGCAGGCACTGGAAGCCGGCGCCCAGGACGTCCAGGAAGAGGGCGAGGAGTCGGTGGTTTACACCGAGCCGACCGAGCTCGCCAAAGTCCGCGACGCCCTCCGCGAGGCTGGCGTGGAAATCATCGAAGCTGAACTCACATACGTCCCCAACAACACCGTGCCAGTAACAGACAAAGAAACCGCTGGCAAAATCATGCGACTCATGGACGCGCTCGAAGACATCGACGAAGTTACCAACACCCACGTTAACTTCGACATCGACGAATCCCTGCTACAATAGCAGTATGGACTACTCAAAGGAGCTGGAATTTGCAGAAAACTTAGCTCGTGAAGCTGGTGATATAATGCGCCGCTATTTTCGTGCCGGCGACATTGGTACTGAGCTTAAGGAAGATAATACTCCCCTCACGATTGCCGACACGGAAATTAACAGCTTGGTAATTGAGCGAGTTAAAGAACGTTTTCCAGAGCATGGAGTTATCGGCGAGGAAGCAAGTCGCAATGAGAACGCGCAGTTGATTTGGGTCGTAGATCCGATTGATGGCACGATGCCATTTAGCCTAGGGATTCCGATAAGCACGTTTTCGCTTGCGCTGGTGGACGGAAGGGATGGGCAGGCCATCATTGGCGTGGTCTACGATCCGCAGCTTGATGAGCTCTACAGTGCGGTACGAGGGGGCGGTGCATTCAGGAACGGTAATTTACTGCGCACATCGAGCGCCACTGAGCTGAACAATACCTACGTTTCAATAATTCAGGGCACAGTTCGGGGCGAGAAAAGTCTGTTCCGCGCTGGCATCTGCAGTGACTTGGCGCAAGAACAGGGTGCAAAAGTGTTCTGCTACTATTCTGCGATTTACGCTGCTGTGCGGGTTGCTACCGGGGATTTGGCTAGTGCAGTATTTGGCTATGGAGCGCCATGGGACTATGCTGCTGTTGCGCTGATTGTTGCTGAAGCTGGGGGCGTGGCTACTGACATCAACGGTGGTCCGCGCCGAAGTGATAAGTTTGCAGATGGTTTTGTCATATCCGCCAATCAGGCGGTGCATGCCAAGATTCTCGAATTAATTAAAATGTCGCAATGAGAATCATCGGCATCGACCCTGGCACGGGGATTTTGGGATTTGGGGTGATTGACGTCAGCGGTGGCAAGACGCAGTTGGTCGACGCGGGGGTGATCCGCACGCCGGTGAAGGAAGACGACGCCGTGCGGCTGGAGACGATTTTCCAGGAACTGACGGACATTATTGTCGCGACCAAACCGCAGGTTATGGCGGTTGAAAAATTATTCTTTCTCCGCAACATCACAACAGCCATGACCGTCAGCCAGGCGCGCGGCGTCGTGCTGCTCGCTGCCCGGCTCAACGGGCTTGAAATTTTTGAATACACGCCGCTGCAGATCAAGCAAGCCATCACCGGCTACGGCAAGGCCGACAAAAAACAGATGCAGGAAATGGTGCGCGTGCTGCTTAAACTCAAAGAAGTCCCAAAGCCTGACGACGCCGCCGACGCGCTTGCTGCCGCCCTCACCCATCAGGTTCAGGTCGGAAAGCTATAAAAAAGTTTACTGCCCTGTCTTCAAGCCGTGCAGTACGGTTTGGGGTATGGCAGCCATGACAAGGGGCGGCGTGGAGATTGCAGCGGAAGTGCCAGATGGGGATCATACGGCCATCCTGGATGTGCTGCAGGAGTGGATTGCAATTCATCACTGGGCGCACGGGAGGCGGCAGCCACTGCTTTATCCTGAGTCGTTGGACATTGCACCGCTGGATGTATTAATGCGGGAATGCGTGGACCACCCGTTCGACGGCACCACGGTGGATGTCTATCTCCGGTGCATGCAGTACGTTGAGGCGATTGAGACCGGCGTCAGCAGGCAAGGCGAGTTGTCGTGGATACTGCTGCATGGCGCGACCGGTCCTCTGGATGGTGAAACGGCTAGCGACGAGTGGCCGTATGCGGTCGTGACGCTCTCCGGCCATGCGACCGTCAAGGCGTCGGCTGTGCAGGTGGCCGTCGCCCCCATGCAATTCGATGAGGAAGTGGGGCTGCTGGTGCCGCGGGAGCGCGTGCTTGTCAGTACGGGCCCGGAGTTGCACGGACCCAAAGCAGACCGACTGGGGCATCTGGCAGTCCTGTCACTGGCTCGGGCGGTGTATGACGTGCTGCCCAAGTAACGGCAGGCCGTCCTGTGGCATAATGGGTGTATATGCTGCATCGTTTATTACTGCTCGGCGCATACAAAAATCCGGCACTTAAAACACTGCTGGTGGCTGATGCCCTGCTGCTGGCGGCCGAGGCCATGCTGGTGCCGATTTACGCGGTATTTGTGGCAGAGGTTGGTGGCGACATTCTGGACGCCGGCATTACGGCCTCGGCGCTGGCGTTCGGCGCAGGCGTGGCATCGCTTGCAGGAGGCAAGTATGCCGACGGCTTGCGCGACAAAAAACAGCTGATCGTGGCGTGCTATGCCCTCACAGCCCTGGGTTTTCTTTTGTTTACGACGATTACCAGCATATGGTATTTGGCGGCCGTGCAGGCCGGACTGGGGCTGGTGCGCGCATTTGCCGAGCCGGCCTTTGACGCGCTCTACTCGGCAAATCTCGACAAAAATAGAGAAGCCCAGGGCTGGGCTGCCTGGGAAGCTATGGCGTACTTTGTCACCGCGTTTGGCTCGGTGGCGGGTGCTGCCATCGTGTCGGCCTTCAGTTTTGATACGCTGTTTACCGTCATGGCCATTATGTCAGTCGTCAGCGCGCTGTATCTTTTCAGCGTGCCAAAGAGCCGCTTTCGGCAAACTCTTGATGGCCGGCATTAATCTTCTTTGCGTGCGTGGCGGGCCTTCTGCAGGATTAGGTCGTGATATTCGCGGGCGCGCTTCATGCTCAGTCCTGGTAGGAAGCCTTCGGCTTTGGAGCGGGTGCCGCCCACGACCTCGCGCTTGTAGGTTTGCGAGCTTCCGGCGCTCTCTACCTCCAGCCGGGCAATACCCAAGATGCGGTCGATGAGCGTGCTGATGATATTGACGTTCTGTACCTGACGGAACGGCACGGTGACATGACGTTTATGAATGATGCCGTACTCGATCCGCAGCTTGTCTTCTTCAATCGAAAAGTAGAAGTGGTTGTATACCAAGACGGCAATCAAGTAGTTAATAAGCAGATAGAACGCGAAACCGACTCCGATGATCGGCTGGAAATAGGCGCCAATTGCCAGCGGCGGCACTAGCAAGAATGTTTTGCCGATGTAGTTGAGGAAGAACAGCCATATTACCGCCGGATCCAAATGGCTTCTTGGTACGGTCTTTTTGATTACTGCCGGGTCGGCTTGCGTTTTGAGCGCCTCGGGCGACGGCTGGGTTGGCGGATCGAGCACCGGTCCCTGGGCGCGGTAAACCGCGGCCTCGCTTCCGTGCAGCGGCGCGCCGCACTTCCAGCAGTAGTTGGAGTTCTCTGCAGCCAACTCTCCGCAGTTTGCACAGTAAATCTTATCCACGAACTGCATTATACTCTTAATGCGCCAGAGTAGGCTATACTTAAGAAGATGATAGCAACACTGACAGGGGTAGTGGCCGAAAAGACCGTGGACATGGTAGTGCTCGATGTGCACGGCGTCGGCTATGGCTTGCTGGTGACCAACGAAGACTATGGTAAGCTGAACACCGGCGACAAAGCCAAAGTGTATGTGTACGAGCATATCCGCGAAAACGCGTATGACCTGTATGGGTTTACGAGCCCAGATACTAAGCAGTTGTTTGAGTTGTTGCTTGGCGTAAACGGTGTTGGGCCAAAGATGGCGCTGAGTGTACTAAACGCCGGCGCGGCCAGTGACGTGCGCGTGGCCATCGCCAGCGGCGACGTCAAATCCATCCAGAAGGCCAGCGGCGTAGGCAAACGCGTGGCCGAGCGTATAGTCGTGGAGCTAAAGGACAAGGTCGGCCTGGTGGGCGTTGATCTGTCTACCACCGGCATCCTGCAATCCGACGCGCAGCTCCTTAAGGACGAAGCCGTCGAAGCCCTCGTCGCCCTCGGCTACACCCCCGCCGACGCCGCCGCTGCACTGTCTTCCATCTCCAAAGACCTCCCGCTCGAAGACCGCATTAAGCAGGCCCTGAAGGCCAGGAGTTAAGTAAAAGGGGTGCGAAATGATCTCCAACAGAGAATTGATAGATAAAGCAGCCGAATGCCTCAACCCGTGGCAGGTCAATGGCCGCTGGATGGGTGATGTGGCAGCCGCTTTGGTAACGGATAAAGGGGATATCTATGTCGGCGTATGCGTTGACCCTGGGGCTACTTTGGGGATCTGCGCGGAGCGTGCGGCTATCATGCAGATGATTGCCGATAAACAGTATACGGTCAAAAAGATTGTCGCTGTTTGGAATAATAATCCAGCCAAAGATTTGTACGTCCTGCCGCCATGCGGTGTCTGTCGGGAGTTTATGAAGCAAGTGTGCAAGGATGGCCTGGATATAGAGGTTGTTTTGGGAGAGGACGAGACAATGCTGCTCAGGGATTTGCTGCCAAAACACGAATGGCCGGAACGGAAGATTACGTATGGCGGTTGAGCGGATTGTCAGCACCAGTATCAATGACGATGACCAGCAGGAGCGGGAGCTGGAGAATAGCCTTCGGCCGCAGGATTTTTCGAGTTACATCGGACAGGAGCGGATCAAGCAGAACCTGAGGCTTGCGATTGAGGCGGCGAAGAAGCGGGGCGAGCCGCTTGACCACGTGCTTTTGTATGGCCCGCCCGGTCTTGGCAAGACGACACTGGCGACAGTGGTGGCCAATGAAATGGGTGCGCAGATCCGCGTGAGATCGGAAGAGCACACGTCTGAACTCCAGTCACTGACCAATCTCGTATGCCGTCTTCTGCTTGAAAAA
>CALKHY010000039.1 GCA_937988795.1 uncultured Candidatus Saccharibacteria bacterium | reverse complement strand
GTCGAACGGCCTGCGCAGCAACTCACTGGCCGAAGGTATGGTACTCGTTATTCCGCCGGAAAATGGCATTGTGTACGTCGTACAGCCTGGCGATACGGTGGATGAGCTTGCTCGGAAGTTCCGCGTCAACAGGGACTTGATCATTGCCTTTAATGACATCGAGTTGACCGGCCTGAGAGAAGGTGAGCGTATTTTGATACCGAACGGTCTGCAGCCGGTTCAGCGCAGCACCGTCGCGTACGGCCTTGTGTGGGGCGGCAACGGCTACATCCGCGGCTACTGCACCTGGCATGTTGCCAACCGCCGCGCTGCTGTTGGCAATCCGCTGCCCACCAACCTGGGCAACGCCTCGTCATGGTATCGCAATGCCATTGCCAACGGTATGTCAGCCGGGTATGAACCGCGTCAGTATGCAGTGCTCTGGCACGTAGACACCAGTATTGCTGGAGGCTTGGGGCACGTTGGCTTCGTTGAGCAGATTAACCCCGATGGCTCGATCCTGGTAAGCGACATGAACTACCCATGGTACGGCCGCGTTACCACCCGCACCATTCAGTCTTCTGAATTCGGTAATTACCGATTCATATACTAAATAAAGAGGGAAAACCCAGAAAGGTTTTTCCCTCTTTAACTTCGCGTTCGCTCAGGATTCTCCCTTTCCAAGGATATTTTTTTCGGCGAGTGAATCGCCGAAAAAGATGATATAGTATAGATATATGTTTGTAGATAAAGCAACGATTGTGGTGAAAGCGGGAGACGGCGGCGACGGCAAGGTGTCTTTCCGGCGCGAGAAGTTCGTGGACAAGGGCGGTCCGGACGGCGGTGATGGCGGCGATGGCGGCAACGTCATTTTGGTGGCCAGCCGCAATGAGAATACGCTCGCGAATTTCCGCTACCAGAAAGAAGTAGTTGCAGAATCCGGCCAGTCGGGCGACAGTGCTAAAAAACGCGGGAAAAGCGGCGAGGACTTACTGGTGAAGGTGCCGGTCGGCACGGTTGCGACGGACGAAAACGGCCGCTTGCTGGCTGATGTTGACGAAGACGGTAAACAGGTGGTTATTGCCCGCGGCGGCAAGGGCGGCTACGGCAATGCACACTTCGTAAGTTCTACCCGCCAGGCGCCGCGCTTTGCCGAAAAAGGCGAGCCGGGCGAGGAACTCGTCGTCAATCTGGAACTCAAGATGATCGCCGATGTTGGTCTGGTTGGCCTGCCGAACGCCGGTAAATCTACGTTGCTTAGTGTTATCAGCAATGCCCGGCCGGAGATTGCAAATTATCCCTTTACCACGCTCACACCCAATCTTGGTGTCGTAGATATTGATAAAGAAGCTAGTTTGCTGTTCGCCGACATTCCGGGTTTAATTGAGGGTGCAGCTGAAGGCAAGGGCCTGGGCGACGAATTCTTGCGCCATGTGGAACGTACCGCAGTGCTGGTGCACCTCATTGACGCTTACAACGAAGATGTAGTCAAGGCCTATCAGACAATCCAGGGCGAATTAAAAGCCTACAAAGTCGACCTCTCCGCGCGGCCGCAGGTTGTCGTGCTCACCAAGATTGATGGTCTGGATGAAGACATCGTGAAAGACCAGTTAGGCAATCTCAAAAAAGTTGTGCCCAAGGGTACGCTCGTGACCGCCATTTCCGCGCACACCAAACAGGGCGTTCCCGAGCTGCTGCGGAGCGTGCGCAAGCTGGTTGAGTTGGAGCGCGCCCGCGAGCGCACGATCGAAGCAATCGCTAATGCGCCAGAGGTTCCGGTATTGACCATCGACGACGAGGATGACTCATGGGAAGTGACGCGCGAAGAAGACGCCTTTGTCGTGCGTGGCGCCAAGATTGAACGGTTCGCCAAACGCACCGACTTCAGTAACCCGCAAGGCGTGGAACGTCTGCGCGACATCATGCAAAAACAGGGCATCATGCACGAACTCGTCCGCCAGGGCATCAACCCCGGCGACTCTATCCGCATCAGCAAACACGAGATGGTCTATTAAAATTGACATAATATCTAATTTTATGTTATAATATTATAATGGCTTTACCAACGCCGGGTACTTCTTTTAATAAAATTGATATCGATAGAGAATTGCTTTCGCCCGTTGCCAGAGAGCAATTTGCCGAACGTCAGGCTTTAATCCAGGATGCAGCAGAAGCACTGGGCCTTACGCCAAATGTCGCTGCAGTGATTGGCGGTAGCGGTTTTGCGGCGCACGGCATAGATACTCGTGTCGAAATAAGGGGAGTAAAACCCTTTGACATGGATGTCGTTGCCAGCGATTCGCATTATGGAGAGATGTTGCGCCGGTGGCAAGCAGTGCATAGATTAGGGCAATTGTTCGGACAGCCATCCGAGGGTCGTCTTGACTTTAAACACAAAACAAAACTGGGGGAACTGCCAGTAGCCATCCGTTTTGAACCATTTTCAGATGCAATTAGGGATGGGCTGGGAATCAGGGTCTTTGACGAGCTCGTGCCTAGCATTGAGGTGCACAATGGCATACCGACGTTACCTATTGTCAGCTTGGTTCACTCCAAACTTACAAGAGGGTCGCAAAAAGACGTGGCCGGGGTTATAAAAGGCCACATTATTGCTTATGGCACCGACCATCCAGTTGCCCGCGACCAGAAATGGCAACGATATGTGAAAGCGGCAGTAAATGAAGCTGTTCATTGGTCGAAATACCCAGGCTGGGGGAAGGAGTGTCGCAAGCTTCCTGGCTGGTTGGGGTCTCTAATTATAGGTAATTTTGATCATCCTGCTTTCAGATTTTCTGCACAGTCACAGCTCCGCGCAGCATAAACGGTTTGTCCTTCGCATGGTAAACTGGTAGCTACATGACTGTCAGTTTTTTCTTTTATGACCTTGAGACTTCTGGGTTTAATCCGCGGGAGGCGCGGATTATGCAGTTTGCTGGACAGCGGACCAGCATGGAGCTTGAGCCTATTGGTGAGCCGGTGAACCTGCTCATTAAGATTACCGAAGACGTACTGCCCGACATTGACGCCACGCTGGTTACCGGCATTACGCCGCAGATGACGCTCATGGATGGCCTGACCGAGGCGGAATTTTTGCGTGAATTTTCCGAAAACATTGCCACGCCCGGCACGATTTTTGTAGGCTACAACACCGTCCGGTTTGACGATGAATTTATGCGCTGCCTACATTACCGTAACTTTTATGATCCGTACGAGTGGCAGTGGCAGGACGGCCGTTCACGCTGGGATTTGCTTGATGTGGTGCGCATGACGCGCGCGCTCCGACCAGAGGGAATTGAGTGGCCGTTCGATCTTGAGGGCAGGCCAACAAACCGCTTGGAGTTACTCACCGCACTCAACAAGCTCGACCACGCACACGCACACGACGCGCTAAGCGACGTACATGCCACTATACAGGTCGCCCGGCTCATCAAGAGCAAGCAGCCCAAATTGTTCGATTATTTGTTTACGATGCGCGACAAAAAGAAAGTTGCCGAGCTCGTGAACCGCGGCGAGCCATTTGTGTATACCAGCGGCAAGTACGCTTCAGAGTTCGAAAAAACAACGGTCGCAGTCAAAATCTGCAATCATCCCAAGAATGGCGGCAATGGCGGCGTACTGGTGTACGACCTGCGCCACGACCCGGCTGAGTGGGTAGATCGTACACCAGAACAGCTGGCCGACGCTTGGCGCTGGAAAAAGGACAGTGATGATCCGCGCTTGCCGGTAAAGGCCTTGATGTTCAACCGCTGCCCGGCCGTGGCACCCCAAACTGTGCTAACCGACGAAAATAGCGAACGGCTCAAGCTCGACCGAAAGACAATCGACGCCCATCTCGCCACGCTCCGCAAATCCAAAGACCTGGCCGACAAACTCTGCAAAGCCCTGGCAATCTTAGACAAAAAGCAACAAATGCAGCTCGTTGTTACCGAAAAGGACGTCGACAGCTGTATGTATGACGGCTTCTTTAGTGACCGCGACAAAATCGCTATGAGCGTGGTTCGCGCAGCCAAGCCCGAGGAGTTGAGCAGTCTTGACCTCAAATTCGAAGACAAGCGTTTGCCCGCGCTCTTGCCACTGTATAAAGCGCGCAACTTCCCGAAATATCTCACGTCAGAAGAACGAGAGAAGTGGGAAAAGTACCGTGCGCGCAAGCTGTTGGCGGGCGGCAAAGATAGTAAACTTGCTAAGTATTTTGCTCGGCTTGAGGAAGTTGCCTCGCAGCCTGACCTTACCAGCCATCAGCAGTATCTGCTGGAAGAACTCCGGCTCTACGCCGAAAGCATCATGCCAGAAATGGACGAACTGGTACAATAAGCGCATGGCCGTCAAAGTTCCCAAAATCCGATTATGGCATGTATTAGTTGCGCTTGGTGTGGCGGCAGTACTGGTGTTTGGCGTCATAGTAGCCTGGCCATACCTTGCGGTCTTTAGCGAGCCTGGCGAGGCGCGCGCGTTTATTCAGAGTGCTGGGCCGTTGGCACCTTTGGTATTTATTGGGCTGCAGATGTTGCAAGTGTTCATTGCGCCGATCCCGGGACAAGTTACCGGATTGGTGGGCGGTTACCTATTCGGGACGTTCTTCGGCACGCTCTATACGGTTATTGGTGCAACCATCGGCTTTACGTTGATTTTTTTGCTGGCGCGGCGCCTGGGTCGGCCGTTCGTGGAACGGTTTGTCGATAAAAAGCACCTGGAAAAGTTTGACTATCTGGCCGAGACCCGCGGCACGTTGGTGCTGTTTGCGATCTTTCTATTGCCAGCATTACCGGACGATATCATTTGCTTTATCGCCGGGCTTACAAAAATTAGAATTCCGGTGCTCATTCTCATCTCAGTGCTTGGGCGGCTCCCTGGCTTTTTGGTGCTGAGCCTGACCGGCAGCGGTGTGGCCGAGGGGAATGTCCGGCTGGTGGCGACGATCGCGGCGATCGCGGCCGCGCTTGGCCTTATCGCCTTTTGGCAGCGGGCGCGCATTGAACGATTTGTGCATCGTCTTTCCAAAAAAGACGGCCAGGACAAAGAAAAATAAGTCCTACTTCCAGGGACACATTAAACTAAAACGGAACAGCCAGTAGAATTAGATTTTGTAAACAACAGATCGGAAGAGCACACGTCTGAACTCCAGTCACTGACCAATCTC
>CALKHY010000038.1 GCA_937988795.1 uncultured Candidatus Saccharibacteria bacterium | reverse complement strand
CACAACTGCTATAATTAACTCTTGTTATATCTATGGCAGCTAACAAGCAAGTGATCGAGTTGACGGGAACTGTTGTGGAGACCCTGCCAGGGACTCAGTTCCGTGTTGAGCTCGAAAACGGCCATCAGATTATAGCTCACGTTGCGGGTAAGATGCGGAAACACTTTATCCGCATCGTGCCAGGCGACAGCGTGACGGTTGAGTTGACCCCTTACGATCTCACGAAGGGGAGAATCACCTATCGCAGAAGCTAATGTCAACTCGAGAGGCATTAGCCAAATAATATTAACGTAATGCAGTGTGTCTTTCGCCAACGCGCGAAAGATCCGCTCCTAATCAAGAAAGGATGAGGATGCGTGCAACAAAATTTGACAGCATAGAACTCGTCCTTCAGAGCCAGGAGGCATAAGAAGGATGAAAGTTCGAGCAAGCGTCAAAAAGATCAGTCCAGACGACATCATCGTCTGGCGCAAAGGCCGCGGCAAGAAGTCGAAGGCCAAGTTGTACGTGATTAACAAACTTAAGCCCAAGCACAAGCAGAGGCAGGGATAGGATATGGCGAGAATTTCAGGTGTAACCATTCCGAGCGAAAAGCAAGTGCACGTTGCGCTGACCTACATTTATGGGATTGGCCCCAAAACCAGCCGCGACATACTTGCAGCAGCTAAGGTCGATCCGACCGTCCGCGTCAAGAACCTGACCGACGACGAGATTAGTCGGATCCAGGACGTTATCAACGCTAATTACACCGTGGAAGGTGAGTTGCAGCGTATCGTTGCCACCAACATCAAGCGTCTGAAGGACATTGGCTGCTACCGCGGCTTGCGCCACAAGGCCAACCTGCCGAGCCGTGGCCAGCGCACCAGGACCAACGCTCGCACACGCCGCGGCAAGAAGGTTACTGTCGGTGGTACTGCTAAGAAGGTTCCGTCAAAGACCTAGGATTGAGGTAGTAGAAATATGGCAGAAGAGACAACGACAAACGCACAAGCAACAGCCGAAGCTCCGGCTCCTGTTGCCAAGAAGAAAAAACTTAAGCGAAGCGTACCGACCGGCCAGGTTCACATTCTGGCAACTTTCAACAACACCATCGTTACCTTCACCGACCCGAAGGGCGCTGTGCTGGTTACCAGCAGCGCTGGTGCCTGCGGCTTCCGCGGATCTAAAAAGGGCACTGCATACGCCGCCCAAGTTGCCACTGAAAAGGCTGGCACCGTTGCCAAGCAGCAGCACGGCATGGCCAAGGTTGCTGTGTTTGTAAAGGGCGCAGGTCTTGGCCGCGACGCAGCCATCCGCACCCTGCAGAACCTGAACATGCAAGTCGAAAGTATTGCTGACGTAACCGGCATTCCGCACGGCGGTGTTCGTCCGCGGAAGGCGAGGAGGGTCTAACCTATGGCTCGTGACACTCATTCCATCGTAAAGATGTCACGCCGCGAGGGTTACGCACTGCACCCCAAGGCTCACAAGGCTTTGGTCAAGCGTCCAACCCCGCCTGGCGTGCACGGTAACGCCCGCGGCGGTCGTCCTGGCGGCAAGGCCAGCCAGTACGCGCTGCAGCTGCGCGAAAAGCAGAAGGTTAAGCGGCTGTACGGCCTGCTGGAGAAGCAGTTTGCCAACCTGATGGCAGAAGCCAGCCGCCGCCCTGGCCAGTCCGGCCAGATCCTGCTTGAATACCTGGAGCGCCGTATTGACAACGCTGTGTACCGCGCTGGATTCGCTCCATCCCGCCGCGCTGCCCGCCAGCTGGTGACCCACGGTCACTTTATGCTGAACGGTGTCCGCGTCGACATTCCGTCCATCCGCCTCAAGCCTGGCGACAAACTGGAGGTCCGCGAGCACAGCAAAAACACCGAGTACTTCAAGAAACTTGACGATGTCAGCCCGGCTCCAAGCACCACTCCTGAGTGGCTGAAGGTTGACCGCAAGAAAATGACCGTCGAGGTCGTAGGCTTGCCAACGCGCGAAGATGCCGAACCAGACATCAGCGAACAATTAATAGTTGAGTACTACTCACGCTAAGGGAGGCTGTGTAAAGATATGTCAAAAACAATTCACACACCAGGGTTAGTGCAAGTAGACGACCACAGTGCATCAAGCGCAACATTCGTAGTTGAGCCGCTGCACAGCGGTTACGGCATGACGCTCGGTAACTCGCTTCGCCGCGTACTGCTTTCGAGCATCGCCGGCGCAGCTGTCACCAGCTTCAGGATCGAAGGCGTTACCCACGAATTTTCGACCGTAAAGGGCATCAAGGAAGACGTTGTCGACATCATGCAGAACCTCAAGGGCGTCCGCTTCCGCGTGTACGGCGACGAGGTTCAGAACCTGCGCATCGTCAAGGAAGGCAAGGGTGTTGTCACCGCCAGGGACATCCAGGTTAACGCTGATGTTGAGGTTGTCAACCCCGACCACGTCATCGCCACCATCGACGACGAAAAGGGCAAGCTCGTCATGGACCTGGTTGTCGAAACCGGCCGCGGCTACCGTCCGATCGAAGAAGGCGGTGCCAAGAAGGGCAGCGACTACATCGCCCTCGACGCCATCTTCAGCCCGGTCCTGCGCGTCCGCTACAAGGTCGAGAACACCCGTGTCGGCCAGATGACCGACCTGGACAAGCTGATCATCACCATCACCACTGATGGCTCGATCACCCCGCGCGACGCATTCGAAGAGGCCGCCGCCATACTCGTCAACCAGTTCACCGCGCTTGCCGGCAAGACTCGCATTGAGTCTCCGGAACTGAGTGCTGCTTCGAGCAGCAACCGCCTGAGCGACAGCGACGAGCCGGCTGCCCTGAACACGCCGATCGAAGACCTCAACCTGAGTGCCCGCACCACGAACGCTCTGGTCAACAACGACATTCACACCCTCAAGGACCTGTTTGCCTTGAGCGACGCTGAACTGCGCGACCTGAAGGGCTTTGGTAGCAAGGCGCTCGACGAAGTGAAAGAAAAGTTAGCGGAGTTGGAGCTGTAACATGCATCGTCACGGATATAAAGGACGTAAGTTCCACCGCGAGAGCGATCAGCGCGAGGCCCTGATCAAGGGTTTGGCCGACAGCCTCATTAAGTACGAGACTATCGAGACCACCCTGTCAAAGGCCAAAGAAGTGGTGCCTTACGTCGAGAAACTAATCACCAAAGCCAAGAAAGGCGACCTGCACAACCGCCGCCAGGTCATTGCCAGCCTGCAAACGCTGGAGGCTGCACACAAGCTGGTGGACGAGTTAGCACCCAAGATGAAGGGCCGCACCAGCGGACACCTGCGCATCACCAAGACTAGGCTTCGCCGGGGCGACAACGCCCAACTGGCCCGCATTAGCTTCGTGGACGACCTTAAAGAGGCACCCGTAGCCCAGCCGGCTGCAGCTGACGAAGAGAAGAAGGTAGAAGCTAAGAAGGACGAGGCCAAGAGCGACGCCAAGAAGACCAGCCCTTCTTCGCGCAAGGCTACGAAGGGCGAATCAGCAAAGGCTGATTCGAAGGAGGCTAAATAATGAAGACCTATAGCGCAAAGCCCACGGACGTCACCCGCAAGTGGTACGTTGTCGACGCTGCCGAAGCGCCGCTGGGTCGTGTCGCCACCAAGGTTGCGACCTTGCTCACCGGCAAAGGGAAGCCGACATTCACCAAGCACGTTGACTGCGGTGACTACGTGATCGTAATCAACGCTGACAAAGTACAGGTAACCGGCAACAAGCTCGACACCAAGAGCTACTACCGCCACAGCGGCTACCCGGGCGGCCTGAAAGAGCGCACCATGCGCGAGCAGATGGAGCTGGACTCCACCAAGGTAGTTTACGCTGCTGTCCGCGGCATGCTGCCCGACAACAAGCTCCGCGAAGGTCGCTTGGAGCGCCTGAAGATCTACGCCGGCAGCGAACACAAGCACGAAGCACAAAAACCCGAGACAATCTCGGTATCGTCCGTCACTAAAGTTAAGGACGACAAGAAGGAAGGTAAGTAACCATGGCAGAGAAGCAGAACGACTACTTCTACGGTTTGGGACGTCGCAAGAGCGCCACTGCCCGCGTTCGCGTTAAGGGCGGCAAGGGTACAATTGTCGTCAACGGCAAGCCGGCCGAAGAATACTTCTCGGGTAGCCAGTACCTGCTGCACGAGCTGCAGCGGCCGTTTGTTGCGCTCGAGATCGAGAACAAGTTCGACATCTCCGCCCTCGTCTCCGGCGGCGGTCACGCCAGCCAGGTTGACGCGATTCGTCTCGGCATTGCCAAGGCGCTGGTAGAGATGGATGAATCTCTCAAGAGCACCCTCAAGCGCGCCGATCTGCTCAGCCGCGACCCCCGCGAGCGCGAGCGCAAGAAGTTCGGTCTCAAGGGCGCCCGCAAGAAGCGCCAGTTCACCAAGCGTTAAGCAAGACTGCAACGCTACAGAGAAGAGCACCCCCTTTTGGGGTGTTCTTTTTTATAACTAAATACCAGAATGCGGTCGCTATCCCACATCGTTAATTGTATAATTATTAAAAATCTATTAAATTTATACGCAAAGTGGTAGATTACGATAAATGCCTGCGGGTTGACGGGTCAACTCTTACAGGTCTTGAACCAGATCAACTCCTCTTGAAAGCCCCTGCAACGCCGGACGGCGGCATTATTTATATTGGCCTGGAAGAGCGAGTGCCCGAGGCGCGCATGGTTGAGCTTGATGTAGTTATTGCCAACGACGGCTTGCTTAAAACAGTAACAGCGATGCGCGCCGACGGCGGTTTGTTGCAATTTGGTCGTCCGACAAACAGCAAGAAGCGTCTGCCGGGTAACTGGCCGGATGTCATCCCTGCGTTCAGCGAACCCGTTGAAGAAATTGTGTTTATCGATACACCCGAACTAGGATGGGCGTATCTGGACAAATCAGGTCTCATCACCCCGGAGGGCTACTCGATCGTATCGAAGGCAGCAATCGTCATCGGTGCAGTGTCTGCAAGGCGCCAGACAGAAAAAAGTTGTCTTCGCTGAAAATATAGCGTACACTTCCAGCAGCATGAAACAAATCATTGCAAGCACCTACTACTGGTCTGCCGGCACAAAACTGTGGCGGTTTGTTTAAAGCTGTTTTGCAATCAAATGAAAGTGACAAACCGCCACACAGGCGGTTTTTTTAAAGTGATCCAACTAGAAAAACAACTGATCCGAGAGGTATAATGATGAACAAGATGAAACCAGTAATCCTGACCGGCCTCCGCGCCAACAACGACCTGCATATCGGGAACTATCTGGGCGCCCTGTTGCCCTTGATTGACATGGCCAAACAGCGGGCGGGCGAATACCAGATCAATCTGTTCGTGCCCGACTTGCACAGCTTTACCACGCCGATCGACCATTCCAAGCTGCAAGACAACATCATGCAAACCTTACGCGTCTTTGTGGCCGCCGGCCTGCCGCTCGACCACGAGGATGTGCACATCTACCGCCAAAGCTACATCCCAGCTCATTCTGAGCTGACCTGGATACTAGACTGCTTCACTGGTTTCGGCGAAATGAGTCGCATGACGCAGTTTAA
>CALKHY010000037.1 GCA_937988795.1 uncultured Candidatus Saccharibacteria bacterium | reverse complement strand
GAAACAAGGTTTTGACATCCGCATGGTCGAGCCGTTTGATTACCGCGCCTTTGCTGAACGCGGCGTCGATTACCTGCGCGAAATATATTCGCCCGAAGAGGTTGAATGGCAGCTTAAAAACTCCAACATCCTAGAGTTGAAACAATTCGACACATTCCTTGAGATTGTAAAACCGGAATGCCGGCGCCCTGCACTAGATGACATCGACGCGATGCTGGCAGAGGGGCGTTTGGTATTTGTAACACTCAATTCCCGGGCGCTCAACGATAAGCCTGGCTACGCATCCCATGCCGTTTTGGTGCTACGTGCCGAAGGTGACGACTACATCATCCACGACCCAGGGTTGCCTCCGCAACCAAATCGCCGCGTCCCGAAGCAGAAGCTATTTGAGGCTATGGGTGGCGAAAAGAGCAATTCCGAGGCCACTGGTATTAAGCTCAAGAACCAGCCCGTACGGGCCGACGTACTCCTCGCCGCCATGTACCCGGAATACTCGCGGGCAGCACTTGCCAAATTATTCGATGACGGCCTGGTCTCTTACCGGGGTAAAAAGCTGAAAGCAGGCGACAAAGTTCCGTCCGGTGCGGCACTTGAAGCTGATCTTTCAAGGTTGGAAACGCCTCCGGCAGACATCGACCTGCCCATTTTGTACGAGGACGACAACTGCATTGTGATCGACAAGCCAGTCGGCGTGCTAACGCACGCGCTCGGTATACACGGCAATGAGCCAAGTGTTGCGAGCTTTATCCGGAGCAGAGTCACAGGCATGGACGGCGAGCGGGCTGGGGTTGTACATCGCTTGGACCGTGCGACCAGTGGCGTGATTATCTGTGCGAAGAACCAGGCAGCGTTAAGCGCCTTGCAAAAACAGTTCGCGCAGCGTAAAGCCAAGAAGACCTATGTTGCGGTCGTCGAAGGCCGGCCCAACCCCGAAGAAGCCATCATCGACATGCCGATTGAGCGTAATCCTAAAGCGCCGGCCACGTTCCGCGTCGGGCCGAACGGCAAATCAGCCAAAACGCACTACAAGGTGCTAAAAACTGGCAAAAAGTACAGTCTAGTCGAGCTGAAGCCCGAAACCGGCCGTACGCACCAACTGCGCGTACACCTTGCTAAAATCGGCCGGCCCATCGTCGGCGACCCGCTGTACGGCCATGGCAAATACGGTGATCGGCTGTACCTACATGCACTGAATCTTGAAATCACCATACCCGGCGGCGAGCGCAAAACCTTTACCGCGCCACTACCCAAAGAATTTGAGGAGCAGGTCGATGGATAATCTGATTCTGCATGACGCAACCCGCGAACAGTTGCAGGCTTTTCTAGCGAGCCCGTCACATGCATTGCTACTGACTGGTCCGACTGGCATTGGCAAAACAACAGTCGCCGAGGCTATCGCATCAACGCTCATCGGCGCGCCGCTGGCGTCGCACCCATACCACTTACTTATCAACTATGCATTCATTGAGCCAGAAAAGCCGAGTATCCCCATTGAGGCCGTCCGCGAACTCCAGAAGTTCCTGCTACTTAAAACCACCGGCAGCAACCACTTGCGCAGAACAGTCATCGTAGAGGACGCACACCGAATGACAACCGAAGCGCAAAACGCCTTCCTCAAGCTACTGGAAGAACCGCCAGTCGACACTCTCATCATCCTCACTGCCATCAGTCCGCGCATGTTGCTACCAACCATCCTTTCGCGCACCCAGCACATTACTGTAAACGTGCCGACCGAGGAGCAACTCCAGCCGCTCATAGAAAAAAGCCCCGATAAAGACGCCGCCAAGCAAGCATACTTCTTAAGCGGCGGCCTGCCGGGGCTGTTTTCGGCACTCTTAAACGACGGGCAGGACCATCCGCTGGCCGCCAGTGTGAACCTGGCCAAAGAAGTGCTGCAAAAGCAGCCGTTCGAGCGCCTGGCGATGGTCGATGCGCTCAGCAAACAAAAAGAAGCTGTACAGGGGCTGATTGAGGCGTTGGAGCGCATCGCCCAGGCAGGCCTACGAGGCGCTGCGGCAAAGCATGACACCGCCCGCTTAAAACAATGGCATAAAGTCCGTAAAAGCGTACTTACGGCACAGGCCGCCCTACAAAACAGTACCAATGCCAAATTAATCCTCGATAACCTCTTCCTTAACCTGTAAACGCTGCCAGTGTTAAAAACACCACTGCCGGATTGACGGTTCCGACCGATACTGTGTAGTAAATGACAGAAGGGCTGGATCCTGAACTAATCGCAGAAGCAAGCAGATATAACAAGCTCGCGGTACACCACATAACACAGTACCAGTCATTCCGCGGGCGACTCTACTCATCTGTCACGCTGGAAAACCCCGCCTCAAACCTAGTAGACATCGTCAATCCTGCCCCCAACCTCGTCATCGCCACCCACACTACCGCGCTCTACTGGGGCGAGGTAGGCCATCCCTACGATCCGAACAGCAAATGCCAGATAATCATACACGACAAAAGACCGGACGAGACAAAGCCGTACGAGATACAGGCGGTCAAACAACTTATTTTAGGCGCAACAGTCTGCAGGGCGGCGCTTGAGCGCGCATCGCAGGAACATCTGAGAGTAGGGCAGGCCCTTGCCGACCTCGTCGGCGACAAAGCCAGACGGCTCATCGAAGATATGTATACCACGATAGGCGCTCCGGCGGCTGTGATGCGGGCCGGCATAATAGCGAGGAACGGCCGGGTAGACAACGAACTGGTCGGCTCGCAAATCGCAAATCTTTGGTACCCCCCCGTTGCAGATCCTGGCGACATCCTAGCCGCCATCCAAAAGGTGATTGGCGACAGATTCCAGCCCATACACCTTAACCTGTAGTTATTTCCATGCACAAACTTCTTCAAAATGCTTGTTGCTATCCACAGCTGGCGGGGTCTATAATGTCATTTAGCCATGTTAGAACTTGCTATCGTAGGGGTGTTCGGCTTATTAGCCTTTCGTAATACAAAGATTCACGACGACGATTTCCTGGGTGCTTCAAGGAAGATCGGCGATCGTCTAGGCAAGCTTTGGGACATTGCCCACCAGGGCATGCGCGAAAACCGTTTGCTGCGCGCCGAAAAGGCCCTACTTACCATTCTGAAAATTGACGAACGAAATGCCGCCGCGTATAACCGTTTGGGCATTTTGTACGCTAAACAACACGAATACCGCGACGCGATCGATTGCTTCGAAATCGCCAGCAGTATTGAGGCCAGCCCGTCAAGCCTGCACAACCTCGGACTTATCTATTACGAAACTGAAAACTATGAAAAGGCTGCCATCGCGTTTGAGCAGGCACTCAAACTGGAGGACACGCTCGCTGCCCGCCACATCGCCTACGCTAAAGTACAGGAAAAACTTGGCAACGAGAAACTGATGTTCCAGGCACTCGAACGTGCAGCCGAGCTCGAGCCCAACAAAGAAAGCTACGAAATACTGCGCAAGGCCTACCTCGACCGCGGCATGCAAGCCGAGGCCGACATGGTAGAACAAAAGATGAAGCGCCTGATCATCAAGGCTGGCAAGCCGAACCGTATTATGCGCCCCTCGCGCCGTGTCGTCGTATGAGCACCATAGTCAAAAAGTGTTGGCCTGAATATTTTCAGTTGATTCTGGACGGCCAGAAGACCTACGAATTAAGGCTTGCTGACTTCAAATGCAAACCTGGTGACATCCTTGTGCTTAAGGAATGGAGTCCGGAAACGAAAGAATACACCGGCCGTGAGATTAAAAAACGTGTCGGCTACGTCGGCAAAACCAAAGACTGGGAAGTCTGGCCCAAAGAAGACATCGACAAGTATGGCTTCCAGGTCATTTCACTCCTTGATGACGAGTAAAAATATTTGTGTAAACCGGCTCATTTTGGTACAATCGTATCTGTTACGCCGCCTTAGCTCAGCTGGTTAGAGCATCTGTTTTGTAAACAGAGGGTCGTCGGTTCGAATCCGACAGGCGGCTCCATTATTATTGAGACAAACCGCCGGTTTTCTCGTCGTTCGCTTTAGCGAGCTGCTCTTTTCCAAACAAAGATGCAAAATGAGAAATGGATTCCCATTTCTTGCGATAATTGATAAAATCATCACATACGCAGGGGTGACGGAGTGGTCAATCGTACCTGACTGTAAATCAGGCGGCCTTCGGCCTACGGGGGTTCGAATCCCTCCCCCTGCACCAAACTAACATTTCAGGCAATGACTAAGCGCAACAACAGACCCTTAACCGTTAGCGACGTACCTATTCTGAAACTTTTGTTCAAAACTTCGGGCTGGCATGATATGTCGGTCAAGCGACTTTTCGCTCTTTTGCCCACCGCATTCTTGTGGAAGCGAGCCGCATTAAGCGCCAGGGATGCGGTGCTCAACAGACATTTTGGCGTGATGATGGGCCGGTATTCAAAAAGGCTGAAGCGACCTTTTAAATTTTTATATATCGGTGCAAATGATGGCGTCATGTCCGATACGATCATGAGGTATGCTCAAAAATATGACTGGCACGGAATCCTGGTTGAGCCAGTACCGCACGTTATGGAAACGCTCAAAAAGAATTTCGCCCAGCTACAAAATCAGATATATGAACAGATAGCCATTGCGGAATACGACGGAGAAAAGGAGCTTTATACCTTTAGAAAAACCAACCATCAACCCGTCTTTGCGCAACTGCTGCATTCGTTCTCTAAAGAGAGTTTACTGAAAGCGCACATTAGCTGGGGTATCGACAAAACAAAGGACATCGTTGCGATTAAAGTGCCGACCATGACCGTGCAAAGCCTGCTACATAAGCACAAGGTAACAAACCTGGACTTACTTGTAATCGATACAGAGGGCTACGACTACACTATTCTAAAGAGCATTAACTTTGATGACATACAGCCGAAGTTTATAAAATTTGAGAGTATGCACATGAAAAAGCAGCAGCTTGATGAGCTATCAAAAATGCTGCAGCAACATTCATACAAAATAACAAAGATGCGTGGCGACTACTTTTGCGTTAATCATCCGGCACGAAGGACCCGTTAGTGGTTGCGCAAATTCCCTCGCAATGATCTGCAAACCCCGCCGGCATCCGAGCTACGTCAATCGCCTGAGCGACAGAGTGTATTTTATCCCTAGCAGCGAAGCAACAGTACCGTCAACGATGAGCGCCACGAAGTTAAAACTCACGACCTCGTACTCATCCCGCGCGGTGCGGCACACAGCATCGTAAGCAAAGCACATGTTATCATCATGACCTCGCCGCCATCTGCTCCGGAAAGAGGAAGTGCTGCGTTAAGTGCACACTAGGCAAAAGCTGTAACAGTGTAATATCGCCGAGGTTATCTTTTGTCTTTCGCGCCCCCGAACTGGCGGATGTCGGAGTGCTGTGCGTGTTTTTGCATGAAATCTTCTACCAAACGGGCGAGTTTGCGCTTGTCTTCGGGTGACAGGCCGTACTGGTACTCGCGCAGCAGCTTCGGCAACGATGGCTCAAAGCCGAACATCGGGTCGTCGCCGCGGTGGGGGACTTCCATGACAAGGGTCGAGAATGGTTCGGCACCTTCGTAGCATCTGTCGTCGGCAACGAGTGCCCATTGCTGCGCCTTCGGGATAAGCCCTGCTGCGCGGGCTGCGGCCTGTATCTGCACGCAACGGGGCGCGTGACTGGCTGCAGTCACCTGCCAGACACGTGTAATGCCTTGTTTGGCGAAATAATCTGCCGCAAAGACAACTTCGTCGATACTACGCTCAATCTTTGGTGTTACGTACACCTGTTCCAGTCTACGGCGTAACCTCTCAAGCGTTTCGTCGTCCAGTCGATCCTTAAAGCGCGTAAATGCGCGAAGCTCAGACAAGCGCTCAAGCAAATAACGTTTGGTATACTCACCCTCGGAAAGCCCGTCTTTTACCGACGGCCCACAACCAAACACTACCGAGACGATCGGTTCACACGCCGGCTCGTTCAATAGCAGCTCCGCAACTTTCGGCAGACCACCAAGGCTATCTTCCTCTGGTACGCCCCAAACCAAACGCTCCCACCCCACCGTTTCTAAATGTCTTATATGCATCAATATACCAGCATCGGACATGTCAAAATCCTGATCAATCTGCTACATTCTAAACATAAATCATACGCAACACAAGCAACGTGATTATTGACGTATAGCATAAAAAAATGTATACTTAAATATTGAATAGAGCAAGAGGTAGAGAGCAATGTCTGTATTAGGCATGATGTCGCCGCACAAACCTGCTGATCTGAGGCATGACTTGCCCCCAGCATTTGATATTCGGCGTGTTCCTGAAGTACTAGCCGACGTCGCTGTCCGTGTAGGGCGAGCTATTCTTGGCCACAAAGTCTTCCCTGAGCGTCCCACACCCGAGGTGCCCGGCACCCAACCTGTAGGCGGCTGGGCTAGTGCTTGCTGCAGAGTCCCGCTGAATAAGGTAGTGGCGCCGCCGGTTACTGCGCCGCATGAATTTTAGCTGTCGCGTATACGTGTCTTGCGCCTGGACAATCAGGCGCCAGTTTATACTTGAGGAAACCCCTCCGATACGCTAAAATACTTCTGATATTTGATGCCGTTGTAGCTCAGGGGTAGAGCACTTCCATGGTAAGGAAGGGGTCACGAGTTCAAATCTCGTCAACGGCTCCATTTTTATTTTTGTGGAAAAATATATTGACAAATAAACGTAAGCGGTGTACGTTGGGGGTAAGCGCGGAAAGCGGAAAAAACGCATAACGCGCCCAAGAAAAGATTTTCTTACTTGCGGCAAGAAGAAAAGCAAAGATTCCGGCCTGATCAACCGGAATTTTTGTTTTATGCGGCAAGCAGTTTACATCTGTTTTCGTATCTGTTAAAATAAAGTGAATATGGCAAAGAAGAACGACAAACGAAAGCTTATTGGGCTGGTCAGCGAAGAGTCTGGCGAGCGTATTTATTACACTACCAAGAACACAATGAACACTCCGGAGAAGCTGTCCTTGCGCAAGTACAGCCCCAAACTCCGCAAGCACGTGATCTTTACTGAGACCAAGAAGAATCTTGGCCGCAACGAAGCACCGAAACGTAAGTAGGCATCGGGCAGACGTTGAGCGTCAGAATGGCCGCACTCGCGGCCATTCTTTTTGGATTAAACAGACGCTCAAACTCACCCCCTACGCTTACCGCCCGTCGCCTGACATTCTATTTAACATCTGCAATGTCGAGTGCGGTATTGATAAACTCCGCATGGCTCCAGACCAGCGGCGCGACGCTGAGCGGTTCGCCCGTTTCCGGGTCGAATTGCTCGCTTAAGGCACCACTTGGCATGGCACGGTCCTGAACCCAGGCAAGCAGCGCCCGTGCCTGATCCCTTTCGCCGGCCGCATTGAGATATTGCGCCAGCCACAGCGTGCAGACGATCCACGGGTTGCCCGGATATTGTCGCTTGCTTAAGAAATAGTTGTCGCCTTTGTACCGGATTACGCCGCCGATCGGCGAGGTGTTGTATAGCTGCTCCTTGACCTTGTTAAGCGTGTTCTTCATCCGCTCGTCGTCCATCGGTAGCTCGATGTACATATACGGGCCGTACAGGTTGGAAATATCTATGGTGTCGTCATACGCGACATTGCCGTTCTCCTGCAGCAAGAAGCCTTTCCGGAAATAGCCGTCCGGATGATAAAACGTCTGCAGATGGCCGCGGATGGATTCGGCAACTCGTTTCCAGCGACTGGCGTCATCCGGATGGTTGCATATAGTGGCGAGCTGACTTGCTGACTCAAGGGCCGCAATAACCACTGAAACGGTGTATGTAGTCGTCAGGAATTTTTCCTCCCAGAGGTCGTAGCTGGCATGTGGCAAGCCAGTACTGTCATCAATAAACTTACCGAGGAACTCAGCTGCAGGTTCGATAAGCGTGTCGTAAAAGCTTTCGACGAGCCTGGTATCTTTACTGAATCGATAGTACTCGCCCAGCATAAACAGCACGATTGCTGTCTCGTCTTCCTGAATCGCGAGCTCGCGCCGCCGGTTGTGAATCAGCGGATGCCAGGTGCTGCCGATGGCGCGATCCGGCTGGTACTTATGCATCAGGTAACCGTCACGATGCAAGGTGCTGCGTGCGAACTCAAAGAACGCTCTGGCCTCGCCGTAGATACCAAGACGCATCAGCGGCCAGATGGCGTACGCTGCATCACGCGGCCAGCAGTAGCAGTAGTAATCTCGGCCGTAGTTAAAGATGCTGGAGTCGCCGCTGGCCAGGATCGAACCGCGCTCGTCGCAGTGTGCCTTTATGATAAGCAAACTCTTTTTTACCATCGCCTGCTGTATCTCGGGCAGTGTCTTGATTCGGTCGAGCGCAGGCGCCAGCCAGTTGTGCCAGTGTTCGCGGGCCTTTTGCAGGCGAGCAACCACTGATAGACGCTTAATTTTTTCGTGCACATTTTCGGCATCGGTCTGGCTGTCAGCGGCCACGACCCAATAGTCAACGCCAAACGAGTCGCCCGCTGCGACTTGGCGGCGGAAGCGCAAGACGCTGTCTACGCCGCCGTGCTCAACTGCATTGCCAGACAATTCACCGTCCTCGGCGTCTTTGTACGTGCCGTCCTTGCCCTCGATACGGAAACTGCCGACGGCAAACTGGTCGAAATCACCATCGTCGGTGTGCTTGCCAGAAATCAAAAGACAACAGCGGCCTTTGTAATCAAGAATATAGTTGTCATCCGGCACGTACAGTGCAGTGTCGGCACGGCCGGCGCGCGAAATCTGGAACACCTGGTGCAAAAACAGTCGGATGTCTTGCTCTTCGTCAGCTTCGT
>CALKHY010000036.1 GCA_937988795.1 uncultured Candidatus Saccharibacteria bacterium | reverse complement strand
TTGAGGTGAGCGGGCATCAGCTCGTACCAGCGGGCTTCTTCGCGCGTAACATGGGCTGGGCCGTACTCAATCTTTAAACCATACTCTATGCCGTCCACAGTAAACCGGAACAGCACTGAGGCTGTATTGTGTGTGTCGATAACATGCACTTTGCGCGCCTCCAGCAGCTTGCGCACCTGCTGCTTCATGTCCTCCCGCGAGGAAACTCGCAACGTCACCAGCGGGGTCACGACGGCGCCAAGGCCGTCGGGCAGCGGCGTGTCGCCCCAGGGAAACGCCGGGCCTTTGGCGTGGCGGCGACGGTCGGCGATAAGACCTTCGATGATCAGCTCCGTCTCTTTGGTGTTTTCGACGGTTATAACGTCTACGCCGAGTTTCTTAACAGGGCAGCCGCTGGCGCCCTCCTGAGACTGGCTCCCCACAAACAGCACCTCGTCATACGTCAGCCCCAGCATGGCACATAGCCGCTTGATGCCGTAGCCCTTGTCGATGCCCGGGCGCGTGACATCGATTGATGTGTTGCCGTTTATGCGAATCTCGAAGCCGGGCAGCTCCCGGGCGGCTACTTCAAGCAGCTTGGTACGCTTGGTACGGTCCGGATCCCATGCATACTTGTCTTCGGGCTTGGCGTATTGCCCGAGGCCTGAGTAGGTAACTTGCGTGCCGCGGTCGGCAATGATCGGTCCAGATGGATTTTCCTCCCAAAGGTTAAGCTTCTTGGCCAGACGCTCCAGCACACTGGCAATGCGCGCCCGGTCGGTCGCCGGCAAGTCTTCTACGAACTGCTCGCGCTGCCATTTGTCGCTGGCAATGTCATAGTGGTGGTACTGCGCACCGTTTAGCGGCATAAAGTGAAAACGCGCCAGCAGACTAGGCGTGACATTAAGTCGCTCGATGACGTTCTCTTCCAGCTGCTTGTACAGCCCACCAGTCATGATGCAAATATCGTACATGCCGGCAAGCTCGGCCAGCAGCGCCGCCATGTCCGGACCGACCGGCTTTCTGGTGACTGCCAGCGCATCGTCCAGGTCAAACGCGACGAGCTTCTTCATACTCACAGGTACTGTGTCTCTTTGCGCTCCTTGAGGGCGGCCTGGATTTCTTTGATCTTGTGAACCTCAGCCTTGGGGACGATCAGGAGAGCATCTGGTGTATCAACGATAATCATGTCGCGCATGCCGGCAACGGCGATGAGCTTGTTTTTATCGCTGGCCTTTATGAGCGACCCCTTGGTGTCGATAGCCACGACCTTGCCGTCCTCGTAGTTGCCAATCCCGTCCTCGAAGAAATCGTACAAATCACCCCAGGTGCCGATGTCGGTCAGCTTAAACGGCAGGAGCATGGCGATAGCCTCGCCGGATTCCATGATGTGCTTAGTCACCTCCTCGGTCGGGCCTTTCTCCATGGTGGCGTAAACCTTTTCGATGGCCTCGTTTTCGCCCGGCTTGTCGATGACATCCCTGATCTTCATTAGCGCGTCGTACCAGTCGGGGCGGTACTTCTTGTAGGCGTCCAGCATCATGGTCGGGTACCAACAGAGGTGGTTCCAGTGGGCAACCACGTGGTAGTTCTCGATGAGCTCGCGGGTCTCGCGCAGACTGGTCTTACGGTAGTGGAAGTGGTCGATGGTGTACGATTCGATCGGATCCTTGCTGACGCGCTCGCCGAGCTGCAGGTAGTCAGCAGAGAGACTCGGCGTTGTAGCCTTGATGCCGCCGGTAATGTAGCGCTTGTGTTTTTTGACGATCTGTTCGGCGGTTCGAATGGTCTCCAGAAACGCTTCTTCGGGCAGTCGGATAAGATCTGACTGCACCAGGAAGAACGGCTCGTCTGGATATAGCAGGCTGAGGCGCAAAAACGCCAACCCTTCGCCCGGGCCGCGATCTTTCGCCTCGTCCGGCTCGATGATGTAGTTTTTGAGCGGGATTTGCGGCGATTGCTCGGATACATACTTGATAAACTTGCGCTTGGTCGAGACGTAAATATCTTCGGCGGCGTGCTGCTTGAGCAAAGTGCGAACATTTTGCTCGTAGCTCGAAAGGTCACCGATGACGGATTGGAATTGCTTAGGTTTTTCGACGCGCGAATATGGCCACAATTTGGTGCCTTGGCCACCGGCAACGATGAGTATCTTCATGCCCTCCATCTTATCATATAGACAACGATTAACTGAGCACGGTATGCTAAACATACGGTAATAAGCTGGGGGTTTATGCAAGACATTTCGCACATCTTCAAATCGTACGATATCCGTGGCAAGGTGGGCACCGAACTGACAAGCGAGGTCTGCCAGCACATCGGCCGGGCATTTGCCGACTGGCTTCCCAGGGAAGGGGTTGTCGCCGTCGGGCACGACATGCGTCCAGACTCGGCGGATCTGGCGAACGCGTTTATCGAAGGACTTCGGCAGCAGGGCCGCGATGTGTGGGACGTCGGCAGAATAACCTCCGACATGGTGTATTTTGCAGTTGGCAAGTTCGATCTTGCCGGCGGCGCGGTCATCACCGCCAGTCACAACCCGGGCGCGGACAATGGCATCAAGCTGTACCGCGATCAAGTCGTGGCCGTCGGCCTTGACGCCGGACTGGCCGATATTCGCGACGCGGTCCTTGCCGGCACGTACAAACCCAAAGCTTCCCAGCTCGGCAATCTTACGAAGCGGGACATAAGCGGTGACTGGGTGGAACACTGCCTGAAATTCATCACCAGCCTCAAGCCGTTCCGTATCGCCATCGACAACGGCAACGGCATGGCCGGCGCCATTCTGCCGCTGATCCTGCCTAAACTGCCGCTCACGGTGGACGAAATGTACTTTGAGCCGGACGGCACTTTCCCGAACCACGAGGCCAACCCGCAGAAGATCGAGAACCTCAAGGATCTGATCGCCCGCGTGCAGGAAAAGGGCCTTGATTTTGGCATCGCCTTTGACGGCGACGGCGACCGCGCAGTGTTCGTCGATGACCGCGGCCGCCCGGTGCTCGGCACCGATCTCATGAGCATCATAGCCAAGTACTATCTGGCGAAATACCCGGGCAGCCCGATCGTACACGAAGTCCGCACCTCACGCGCCACGCAAGAAATCATCAAAGAAGCGGGTGGCGTACCGATCCGCACCAAGGCCGGCCGCGTCCACATCGGAAGAGTCATGCGCGAAAAACAGGCGGCCTTTGGCGGCGAATGCACCGGGCATATGTTCTTCAAGGAAAACTACGACGCCGACTCTGGCCTGATAACCGCACTGGTGGCTATGCAAGCTATTAGTGACGACGGCCGCAAACTGTCCGAAATCGTCGATGAGTGCCGCCGCTACCCGATGATACCCGAGACAAACTTCGAGGTCAGCGATCCGCAAGCGGTATTCGCCAAACTGCGGGAGGCGTTCAAAGACGGCAAACAAGATGAGCTGGACGGCCTGACTGTCGAATACCCCGAAGGCTGGTTCAACATCCGCGCCAGCAACACCGAACCCCTACTCCGTCTCAACGCCGAAGCAGTCAATCAACGAGACTTGGACGATATAGTTGCCAGAGTACAAACAATCATCAAAGAGCGGTTATAAAACTGTAGGTGGATGTTGGCTGGTCTGTCCTACATAGGATTGCTGGACTGTGCAGACGCAGCGATTACAGCTAACAATTCAGACTATCATAAACCGTTGTAAGATAGACGCGGTTGCAAACAATATTCTTCTACAACAGAAAAAAATAATGACATGTCTTACAATACAATCATTATGAAGAAAATGCTTGTTACTGGCGGCGCAGGTTTCATCGGGGCAAACTTTGTGCATTATACGCTAAAAAACCACCCCGAATATGCCATAACTGTAGTTGATAAACTTACATATGCCGGCAATCCGGACAACTTGGCACTGGTGCTGGACAAAATCGAGTTTGTAACCGGCGACATATGCGATACCGAGCTCATGGACGAACTCGTTGCCAAAAACGACATCGTAGTCCACTTTGCAGCCGAAAGCCACAATGACAACTCGCTCCGCGACCCCTGGCCATTCATTAACACCAACATTATTGGCACCTACCGCATTCTGGAGGCGGTCCGCAAACACGACAAGCGCCTGCATCACATTTCAACGGATGAGGTCTTTGGCGACCTGGAGCTGGACGACCCAAACCGCTTTACCGAAACCACGCCATACAACCCATCTAGCCCGTATTCGGCCAGCAAAGCTAGTTCCGACCACTTGGTACGCGCCTGGATCCGCAGCTTCGGCGTCAAGGCCACTATCTCGAACTGCTCCAACAATTACGGCCCGATGCAGCACGTCGAAAAATTCATCCCCCGCCAGATCACCAATATCCTAGATCGGAAGAGCACAC
>CALKHY010000035.1 GCA_937988795.1 uncultured Candidatus Saccharibacteria bacterium | reverse complement strand
AAAGTTATAGAAATCCCGGACATCGGCCCGGTCACTTTGTATAAGCGGCGCGGCAACCGCTCGCTGCGCTTGAGCGTCGCAGCCGACGGCGAGATACGCGTGTCGCTGCCGTCATGGGTGCCGTACCTGGCAGGCGAACAGTTTGTGCGCTCCAAGATCGACTGGATCAGGGCGCATCAGATTAAACCAAGTTCAGACCTTCAGCAGGGCCAGGCTATTGGCAAAGCACACCACTTGCATTTCGAGCCAGTAGCCAGGGCAACGAAGATAACAACACGCCTGCAGCAAAATCAGATACAAATATTCCATCCGGCCACGCTCGACACCGCACACCCGCACGTCCAAAAGGCGGCCCAGGCCGCCTGTATCCGCGCTCTTCGCAAAGAAGCCGAGCAGCTGTTGCCGCAACGCCTGAAAGAGCTGGCCGAGCGTACCGGCTACACCTACAGAAATGTTGATATTAAACAAATGAAAAGCCGGTGGGGTAGCTGTAGCGCCAACAAGGATATCACGCTCAATCTGTTTTTGATGCAGTTGCCGTGGCGACTGATCGATTATGTGCTCATGCACGAGCTAACCCACACCAAGGTCATGCGCCACGGCGCGCCGTTCTGGCAGGAACTGGAAAAGCATGTACCACATGCCAAAAGCTTGCGCAAAGAAATCGCCAAACACCATCCCGTATTAGCCGGAAACTAAGCACTGTTAGCAGGCATAATTTACGGCCGAAAATTGCAGCCGCTTATGCCTGCTATAATGATGCTTATGATTAAACGCATCCTGCGTAAATCCCCTGAAGACAAACAAGCCCAGCTCGAGCACGAACGCCTGACCAGCCTGGTCAACAGCATGGCCGACGGCGTACTAGCCATAGACGAAAATATGGAAATCGTGCTTTCCAACGGCGCCGCGCTCAACATCCTGGATGTCAACAGCACGCTCAAAGGCCGGCGACTGGGCGAGGTCATGTATCTAGAGGATCGGAACAAGCGAAAGGTAGACGTTGAGAAACTTATCAGCGGAATCACAACCGCCACGACCAATCGCGATCTGCTGCTGCGCTACCAGGACAACAGCACCCTCAACCTCTACCTCAGTATTGCGCCTGTCCACCTCGGCTATGGCACGGCCGGACAGCAGGGCTACGTACTCCTCATGCGTGACATCACGCACGAAAAATCTCTGGAGGAGGAACGCGACGAGTTCATCAGCGTTGTCAGCCACGAGCTGCGCACACCCATTGCCATCGCCGAAGGCAACATCTCCAACGCCCTGTTCATTGCCGAAAAGACAGGTGATATCAGCCAGATAAAACAAGCGCTCGAGGAAGCGCATCATCAGGTAGTCTTTCTGGCCGAAATGATTAACGACCTATCCACGCTGTCTCGCGCCGAGCGCGGCAAGCTGACCGTAGAAGTCGAAGATATCGACGTGCCGGCACTCATCGCCGAGCTCAAAACCTCCTACACGCCACAGGCCACTCAGAAAAATCTTTGGCTCAAGGCAGAGGTGGCGACAGATGTCAAGACGCTGCAGTCGTCATCGCTGTACGTCCGCGAAATTCTGCAAAACTTTATCACCAACGCCATAAAATACACCGAAGAGGGTGGCGTGACCATTAAAGCCGAACCGGGCCAGGGCGGCGTCCGATTTTTGGTCATCGATACCGGTATCGGTATCAGCAAGGGGGACCAGGAACGCATCTTCGACAAATTCTTTAGGAGCGAAGACTACCGTACACGCAAAACCAACGGCACCGGACTGGGACTGTACGTCACCATGAAGCTCGCCAACCTCATCCACGCAGAGATTGACGTCCAGAGCGAGCTCAACAAAGGCTCAACATTTTCGTGTACACTACCGATCGCCACCGAGATGGTGCGACACTAGTGGCACACGCACGTAACCAATGACAGGGGAATGTCGCCCCTGGGTCTGTAGGATATAATGGCTAAAACATCGAAACCAAAGTCGGCGAATGCAGCACGACAACGCGATATTCATCTCCCCTCATCTCTCAAAGAACGACTAGCACAGGGCCACCCGTGGGTGTATCGCAACCACCTACCGCCCGACCTGCGTATGCCAACGGGCAGTTGGGTGCGGGCACATTGCGGCAATTGGAGCGGCTTCGGCCTGTGGGACGAGCACGGGCCGATCGCGCTGCGGATCTTCTCCGAGCGAC
>CALKHY010000034.1 GCA_937988795.1 uncultured Candidatus Saccharibacteria bacterium | reverse complement strand
GCCACCTCAACCTAACAAGCGGCAGCCAATTCCGGATAAACGGCGTGCAAATTTCTTCGGCTGATTTAAGCAACGACAGTAACCTAGCCAAGCTGAATGCCAGTCAAACATTTACCGGCAACAATAATTCATTCCGCAACAGTTCCGACTCGGCGAATGCCTTTAGCGTACAGAATGCTGCTGGTGTACGTGTGCTTACGGTCAATACTACTGCTGGGCAGGTTGAGTTGGGTGTGGGGAGTGTGCTTGACGGGACGCTTATCTTTAATAATGCAAACGATAACAATACAGTAACCGTCTTAACCGATGCGCTCACGGCCAGCCACACCATTCTGCTTCCCGATTCGGACGGTGTGATTTGTTTGGATTCGGGCAACTGTGCCGGCGCGGGCGCCACGCTACAGACTGCGTACAACTTCTCGCTCGGCGGCACTACGCCGAAGATTAAGGTTAATGACACCCTGCTCGGCGTAGAGATTCAAGACGCAGATACAAGTATCAATGACTATCTGCTGACTGTTCGCGCCAGCGAGAGTACCGGCCTTGGCCAGGTGATGTTTGGTGTTAATAGTGACGGCGAGGTTGTCATCCAGAGCTCAGCGAATTCCGCTGCAGCGCTACAACTTCTCACGAGTGCTGGCACATCAGTACTTACAGGCGACACGTTAAATGGACGGGTTGTCTTGGGGCAGGGCGGGACGCTGAGCGGATCCCTGCTGTTTAGCAACGATACAAACAGCAACCTTATAACGCTTACGACCGCAACGGCAAGCGCGGCGCGGACGATCACACTGCCGGACGCCAGCGGTACAGTATGTCTTGATAGTGGTAACTGTTTAGGCGGCAGTGGTGGCGGGGCCAATACTGCATTGTCAAACCTCACAGGAGTGGCCATTAACACTACGTTGTTGCCTGGCACCGCGGGAGCGATTGACATAGGTTCGGCCACATTGCCATTCGGCCAGCTCTATCTATCCGGCGGTTCTGGCACGCCCGGTACTAACAACTTTTTGATTACCGGTGCTTCTACTGGCGGCACGCGAACGATCACACTACCAGATGCCAGTGGTATCGTATGTATCGATACGAATAACTGTAATTACGCACCGGCTAGCGGGTCGGCCAATTATATCCAAAATCAAATCGCCAGCCCGCAGACTAGCGCCAACTTTTATATCGATGGCGAAGGCCGGGCGGCTACGTTCAATGCCACGACGGGCATAAACACAGGGGCAGGGAGTGGTACGCAGCGCATCGACAACTCCGGCAACCTTGTAAACATCGGCAACATCACCGGCTCTAGCGCCATAACTCTCCAGCCAGCCGCCGGCCAAGCTCTCACCATCACAGCCCACGCTACCAGTAGCTGGACAACTGACAGTGGCAATCTCACTGTCGACACTACAGCCTCAGGCGGAACCCTCAATCTTGGCACTGGTTCACAAAACAAGACCGTCAATATTGGCACTACCACCGGCACATCCACCACCAATATTAATGCCGGTACCGGCGGTATCACTATCCTGAGTGGTGCCAACGTAACTATCGGCACCAGTGATACTACTGGCACCCTCCTCATTCTTGACACCAAGACAGACATGGGCGACCCGACTGGAGTAGATGGCGCCATATACTACAACAGCGCCTACGGTAGGTTCCGTTGTTACCAGAATGGTGTTTGGGTTGATTGTTTGGGAGTTGGTGTCAAGGAGTTCATGCGCGGCGAAATGAGGACCACACAAAACACGGCCGGCGAAATCGATGCTGGGGACCACATCAAGTTTGATACCGTTCAATCGTCGTCTGGCGGCAGCATAGTACTCGACACTACCAGCGCGTACACCGACGGTGCTGGCGATTCAATTGGTCGTATAACCTTAGCTCCAAACAGGACTTACCGATTGGTGGGCACGATTCCTTACCTGTTATGTTCGAGCGAGAGCGACTGTGAGCTCAATTACAGCTGGTACGACGTGACAAGTGGAAACCAACTGGGCAGTACGGCCATTCTGGCATCACAGGAGATGACTGCTGGAACAGATGCGCGGGGCGGCGGTTATGCAGAGGCGATTTTTGCGCCAACGGTTACCAGTTTGGTTGAGCTTCGTATTATATATGAGAATTCCGTTTCGTCCATAGGATACACGACCGCTCCGCAGCTCTTGTATCCAAACTTCTACATTGAGGTCCTCTCCGACGGCACCCAGGTTGCCCAGTTCCAAGGCGCTACTTCCACTACTGACGGTCAAATGGGTCTTGTTCCTGCGCCGCTTGCCGGCCAGCACGGTTCACTGCTGGTAGGCGATGGTAGCTGGTCCAGTGGCTTGACGTTCTTAAATACTACCGTCGATCGCGGGCTTAGGCTTGAATCTACGGACACAGCTTTCATTATCCTTAACGGCGATATTGACAACGACGGTAGTGAAACAGGCACAGCGTACATAGGATTCAGGCAAGACGGCACAGGCGACCCTATGGGAATTCTTGGCACAGTCCAACAAGTCGACACTGGCCCGGACGGAAACGCCGCAACCGGCGCACTAACCAACGCCCTTTACCTGGGCTCTGGCGACGAATTACAGTTCGGCACGGGCGACACCGTACGTATGACGATACTAAGCGACGGCCTAATCGGCATAGGAACCAACACGCCCGAATCTTACTTGCACCTCTCGGTAAACGATAACAATGCTACGCCAGGCATAAAAATCGAGAATGTTAGCTCTGGCGAAAACGCCATAGCTTCGCTCCGGCTTGTAACTGATGCTAGTGACTTTGAAATCCTTACCGGTAGCTCCGGTTCAGGAATAGCAGGGGAATTCGTTATATACGACAGCACTACCGATACGCTTCGCCTAGTGATTGACGACGTCGGCGTGCGCATTGGTAGCGACAGTAACAGCGATGCCACCTTGCTTATCTTAAATAGAAGGAGCGGCAGCGACCCATCAGGATCGAACGGCGGCATGTACTACAATAGTAGCCTTGGTAAATTCCGGTGCTACGAGAATGGCGCGTGGGTTAACTGTATATCTGCGCCGCCTGACGTTGTGATATTTACGAGCAGCGGCACATTTACGAAGGCTAGCTACCCGGGGCTTAAGGGGGTGCGAGTGAAGCTAGTGGGCGGTGGCGGTGCGGGCGGCGGAAGGAGCCCGTCTTCGCCGATTGGTGGCGGCGGCGGCGCGGGTGGTTATTGCGAGGAATTCATACCCGCATCTTCGCTTGGCGCATCAGTGACCGTTACGGTTGGCGCTGGCGGCACAGGTGTATCCGGTGGCAATGGTGGCAATGGCGGCACATCTTCGTTTGGGACGTTTAACTCTGCCTCTGGCGGTTCTGGCGGCTCTACCGGTGCTGGTGGTTCTGCTAGTATAGCTGGTGGTAGCGGCGGCGGCACTAGCGGTTGCGACCTTGGTATAGTTGGGCAGGGCGGGGAGAATGGCGACGCTAACGGCTCTGGTGCGGGCGGCAGCTCTCTTCTTGGCATGGGCGGATGGGGGCGTCAGAATGGCTCAACCGGTTCGGGAGCGGCCTCAACATCGGGTTATGGCGGCGGTGGTGGTGGCGCCTTCGGCGCGCTCAATAATCAGCCGGGCGGCGATGGTCGGCCAGGTATAGTTATTGTGGAGCTTTACTTCTAATGAAGGAAACTCATGACAAAAATCTGAAGTGTGGAATATCAGGCGTAAAATTACGATCGTTTATGGTTCAATCCGTTTACGGACAGATGTTACATTCGATATACTAAATACTATTGCCTATGGATAATTTTCGGCGTCGTAACAGAGATAAGCAGCCTCGGCGGGTAGTGGATGGCATATTAAACGCGCCCGTTCGTACGTACAATGTGCGCCAGCCTCAGGGCAGAGAGCCTGCCAGACTGGCCGGCTTCCGTTCGACGAACAGCCGACGGATCGATGATTTTAAGAGGCCGGACGGTTTTTATGTGGCCTCCTCGGGTTCTGGCAGTGTGAATGCCTCGTTTAATGTCAATCAGCAAGAACCTGCTGCAGAGAAAGCCCAGAGTGAAAAGCCGGGTTCGTCCTTGCTCACATGACGCTGCCTACCGGCGCAATATCGAGCAGCGACAGGCGCCGCGGCAAAAACAAGGAGAGGCAGCGCGGCAGACAAGGCCGTTGGCGCACGTTCCGCAAATGGGCCTTGCGTTCGGCCCTGGTAATGGGGGCGCTTGTATTGGTTATTGGCGGCTTCCTGTTGTTTAAGGGCATCCTAAAGATCAACGAGGTGTTTAAGGGCGGCGGTGATGCAGTGGCCTTGTAGGCCGACGTCAAGCCCGAGCTCCTTAAAGGAGAGGGCGACGGCCGGGTAAACATACTGCTACTGGGCAAGGGTGGCGAGGGCCACAGCGGAGCTGATCTGACGGATACAATTATTGTTGCCAGCGTTGACCCGGTTAATAAAAACTCAACCCTTGTCAGTATTCCGCGTGACCTGTG